>CANQYG010000012.1 GCA_947628015.1 uncultured Clostridia bacterium | reverse complement strand
TTTTTTATTAAGTTTTTACCTTAATAAAAATAACATAATGTAAAAATGGAGGAATAAAACAAATGAAATGTAAGGAAATACAAAAACAAGAAAAAGTTAATTTACAATTAAAAAATAATAAAATGCAAAAAATAAAAGAAAAAGGTATTACTTTAATAGCGCTAGTAGTGACAATAATAATTTTATTGATATTAGTAGGAGTAACAGTATCACAAATATCAGAAAATAATGGATTATTTCAAAGAACAAGACAAGCAGTAGAGAAGTATAAAAATGCATCAGAAGAAGAACAAATGCAATTAGAAATGATAGAACAATATGCGAGTAATTTTTCATTAGTGGGAGAAAATAAAGAAATTACAGCAGTAGAAAGTGATGTATTAAGTCCAAAAACTTTTTTAGCAAAAGATGGCTCTATAAAGACAGGAACAATGAAAAATAATGGGGAAATAAATGAAACCTTGAGTGCTGGAGAGGAAAAACAGATTCCAGCTGGATACACAAGCGGAGGAGTAATAAAAGCAGGAACGGAAGAAGTAGATGAGTTGAAAAAAAATTTAATTTCAGAAAAATCCAAAAGGCTTTCAATGAAGAAATGGATTACGAAAGATGATGAGGAACGGCTTTAGTATTGCCGAACGGTATTGAAAATTGTTACGTAATGTTTGTTGGATGGACTGATTATGATCATGGAACTTTTACAATTTCTGGTGATATTGTAAAAAACTATAATTGTGTTGGTACAGGTGGATTTGATGGTCATGGTGGACCTGGTGGATATGGCTGCGGGTTTATGATTTATTCTATTGAACTAAATGGTAATAGTGGTAATATTTATCCAGAGAACATCAATAAACAGGGAGAAGGAGATTGGCTATACTTTTTGTTCATATTAGAATGATAATAATTAAGAATCTTTTTGAAGGAATATTTATGTCATATATAAAAGAATGGAGAAACATAATAACGAAATAATTTATGCAGTGTAATATTAATAAAGCAAAAAAATGTTTAAAAATTATAAATTATTAGATGATTAATTATTAAGTAAGATACTCTAAGCAATTTATTTATTAATGTAAAAACTTAATAAAAATTAATATGTAAAAAATATAGCATAACGAAAAGGAAAAATCAAGAAAATAAAATTTAAAAGTATATAGTAATTCTATAAAAAATAAAAATAAAGAAAATTCATATATTTAAACCAATAAAACTAAAAAAATAGTATATTAAATATATTTTTATCCAAAATAAATATTATGGAGGAAAATATATGTTTATACCAGATAAAATTTATTTTGAAAAAGCAATTTCAAACTATGAATTAGGAAAAGAATTATTAGAAAAATACAAAGATGTTCCAAAAATAGAAATAGAAAATCATAATAACATAGAAGAAATGAGAAAAAAGGAAAATAAAGAATTTCCAAGGATGAAAAAGAATTTAATTATTGGTATTAGAAAGACTCATAAATTTGTAGAAAATCATAAAATATCAGATTATCTAGTGCCATATACATCATCAGGATGTACCGCTTCATGTCTATATTGTTATTTAGTATGTAATTATAATAAATGTGCATATTTAAGACTATTTGTAAATAGAGAAGAAATGTTAGATAAAATTATTAAAACAGCAGAAAAGTCAGAACGAAGTTTGACATTTGAGATTGGAAGTAATAGTGATTTAATACTTGAAAACACTATAACTGATAATTTAGTATGGACTATTGAAAACTTTAAAAATACTAAACAAGGATTTCTAACATTTCCAACTAAATTTGATATGGTAGATAGCATATTGCCACTTGACCATAAAGGAAAAATAATTATAAGAGTAAGTGTAAATCCAGAAGAAATAATAAGAAAAGTAGAATTTGGCACATCAGATTTAGATTTTAGAATAAATGCTATTAATAAATTAAAAGATGCAGGTTATAAAGTAGGTTTACTAATTGCTCCTGTTATATTTATAGAAAATTGGAAAGATAAATATTTGGAATTAATAAAATATTTAGATGCTAAGCTTTCTCCAAAAGTAAAAAAAGAATTATTTTTTGAAGTAATATTTATGACATATAGTTATGTTCATACAAAAATAAATGAAGAAGCATATCCAAATGCGATTAATTTATATGATAAAAATTTAATGACAGGCAGAGGAAATGGAAAGTATTGGTATAAAAACGATATTAGAGAAGAGGGAGAAAAATTTTTTAGAGAAAATTTAGGAAAATATTTTCCAAATAATAAAATAATTTATATTGTATAAACTTTTTTTTATATGTTTTATGAGATTTATATAAATGTAAAAATGTACTTGACTAAAATTTAATTACAATATAATAAATAAAAGAATTAAGCCAAATCAAAGTCTTAATTCTTTTTAAAATTGGAAAGATTTTATAGGTATTTCTTTAAAGTTTCAACACTATCTTCTTGCATTACAACGAAATCATTTAAAATACTTCTAACATCATCTGCTAGGTTATTTTGATTTGCATTTAGCAATCGTCTTCCTTCAATTATTCCCATATTTGTACCTTGCATTAAAAGTTCTGAAAGCTTAGATGTTGTGTCATCTGTCAATGTTTTCATTTGAACTCCATACCAAGTCATCATTTTATTCATTGCATTTGTCTCGTGAGGTTCTTTACTACTATAGTTTGAGTACAAATCATTAACTCTTATAGAAATATCTTTATATTTATTATATTCAGTATCTAAAACATTTTTAAATTCTGGATCAGATACTTTTTCAGATACTATTGAAATAGCATCCATTCCCATTGTTGCTCCTTTATTGACTTCATCTAACACATTCAAATTTTGATTTTCCATAAATTTTCTCCTTTTCTAAAATTAATATATATTTAGTATTTACAAATTACTAAAAAATATTAAATATGGAGAAATTTATTTGACATTCAATAATTAATTAAGAAAATTTTTATCTAATTTCTCAGCAATGTATACCAACTTGTAAAAATCTTTTTACACATAGTTCCAAAACCATATTTTTCAATTTCTTCATTAGCAACTAAATTTACTACTCCTAAAAGCTCGCCATTACTCTTAAATTGAACCTCTCCAAGTTTTGTGCCAATATTTATTGGAGCAGATATATTTTCATTAAGTTGTAGATTTTGCTCAATATCTTGTGAATCTGATTTTTTTAATATCAAACCAAAATTATCACTAAATACCGCTTCTGTAGAGTTTTTTAATCCTTTATTTACATTAACATTTCCAGCAACTTCACCTTTAACTGCTAATGATTTATATTGATAATTAGCAAATCCATAATCTAATAATTTTCTTGCTTCTTCAAAACGCACTTGACTTGTTTCAGCTCTCATAATAACAGCTATTAATGACAAATCATTTCTAGTTGCACTTGCTGATAAATTAAATAACGCAATTGAAGTAGAACCTGTTTTAAGTCCTGTGCAACCATCATAATTTCTAACTAATTTATTAGTATTTACTAACCCAGATTTACCATCTCTTAAAGAATCCATATAAATCGTTGTATAATTTGTTATAGATGGGTGTTTTGTTAGAAGCTCTCTTGACATTAAAGCTATATCATAAGGAGATGTTTCGTGTCCATCAGCATCAATTCCATGACAATTTACAAAATTGGTATCATTCATTCCTAAAGCTTTAGCTTTTTCATTCATTTTTGTTACAAAAGCTTCTTCTGAGCCTTCAAGGTATTCTGCCATTGCAACAGTGCAATCATTTGCAGATACAACACATATTGCTTTTAGCATTTCATCTACTGTAAGCTCTTCTGTTGTATCAAGCCAGATTTGTGAGCCTCCCATATTTGATGCATTTTGACTACAAGGAATTTTATCAGTAAGTTTTATTCTTCCTGAATCTAATGCTTCCATTATTAAAAGTATTGTCATAACTTTAGTAACAGATGCAGGTCTTAATTTTTCATGCATATTATAATCATATAAAACTTCTCCAGAGTTTTGTTCTATTAATATTGCTCCACCACAAGTTAATTTTAAAGGGTTTTCTTTAACTGTAGCACTTGTTTCAACAAGTTCAGTATTTTCTAATCTATTTTGATATAAAGCAGATGTTTCTTTTACATTATTTTCTTTAAGTTTTTCATTAATCACTTTTGCAGCATCTACCATATTTTGTGAAACATTTAAATCTTCTGATGTTTCGACTGTATTTATTGTATTTGTTGTATCTGTTGTATTTGTTCTATTGGATGTATTTATTGTATTAGATTTTATTTCATTATTTGTTGTCTCATTTAGTTTAGAATTAATACTTGCTGATGCATCAATCATATTTTGTGATACATTTGGATCTTCTTCAATGATTGCATCACTTGATACTTCTGCCCAAGCTTGAATGTCATCTGATGCAAAACTCATAGATAAACAAGAAAATAATAAAATTACGATTATACTTATTACAAATAATTTCTTTCTCATAATTGTCCTCCTAATTAATAAATACTATGAGAAAATAAAATATTTATGATAATTAATTTTTGGGCAACCAAAAACGGGAAAAAGATTTTCTATGCAAAAAAATTGCTTAGAAAATCAATTCTACTTTAGGAAAATTTACAACTAGAATGTAACAATTCTAGCTGTAACTTGTTCATTTTCGTTATTCATATATATTTTTATAGTTTTTCCAGTATTATTAGTAAATTTTAAATCTAAAACTCCATAAGATACAGAAGCATCTTTTCCTTCTTCAACATAAGTAACTTTTCTTTTATGAGGATGTCTTTCAACAATTTCAATACCTTCAGTATTTAAACAAGCATTATACAGTGTTGTACTTACTTGACAATTACCACCACCAAATCCTTTTGTAAGAGTTGTTTCTATTATAACATCCGCTTCTTTATAACCTTTCTCTTCAGTAGGCTGACCAACTATATCATTAAAAGAAAAAGTTTCTCCATTTTTAAGTTCAGTACCGTTTATTGTATTACAACTTATTCTAATGTTTTCTAATCTATTTTCATCACCAGCAAGGGGAGTAGAAAAAACAGATAGTTCTTTTTCTTGTATTTGTTCAGGTATATTATTAAAACTACTAATATTTTCTGCTGCTCTTTTATATGTGCTTTGCTGACTATTTTGACTTCCAATGTTTTCACTTACATTTGATGTATTAAAATTTATAAAAAATAAAACTGCAAAAAAAACTATAATAGCAATTATTATAAAAATGATTATATTTTTTTTCATATTTTCTTCCTTATATAAATTTAAACTTTACATTATTTTTCTCAAAAACGTTAAAATATATACATTCAAAATAAAAATTTATATTGACAAAATATGAATATTTATCTATAATATTTAGTATAGAAAAGAGGGAAAATAAATGGGAAAACTATGGAAAAAAATTCTTTTCATAATTTTAATTGTAGCTTGTTTATTTAACATAGTATCAAAGTTAGTAAAGAAAAATTCACTTCAATTAGAATTACAATCAACTATTAATTATTTTAATAGCAAAGGAAATACAGTTGAAGAAGATGAAAATAGCTAAATGGACTGATTTTTTATTTATAAACTTCAGTTCATTTTTTATATTATAAAATTTAAGGAGAAACAAAATGCTTGAAAAACTTAAGAAAAATAAATACGTACCATACATAATAATTTTAATATCATCATTAATTATATCTTTTGTTTTTTTTACAATGAATCTTTCAGAATATAATGAAGCAAGGATACATATTGGAAGAATAATAGCTATCAAGCAAGTTTTATTAGATGGAATATTTCCAAGTTTTATAAGTCCTAAGCATATGCTAGGATTTGGTTATGCTTTAAATATTTTTTATGGAGCAATTACTACATATGTTCCAATTTTATTTTCGTTTATTGGTAATTCATCAATAGTCGGTCTTAAAATATTTACGTTTTTCACAGTATTTCTTTCAGGAATAACTATGTATAAATTTTTACTTGAAATTTCTAAAAGAAGACTAATAGCACTTTTAGGAGCAATCATATACATTATCGCTCCATACAAATTAACAGACATATATTCAAGAAATGCTGTAGGAGAATATACGGCTTTTATATTTATTCCTTTAGTATTTTTAGGTTTGCACAAATTATTATACGAGAAAAAAAGAAATTATTATTTATTAATAGGTGCAGTTGGATTAATACTTTCACATACTATTACAACAATTTATACTGCCTTATTTAGCTTGATTTATATTATTTTCAATTTCAAAAAATTAAAGAATAAAGATGTTATAAAATATTTGGCAATAGATGTTATATTAATTTTGCTATTGTCAGCATTTTATTTATTTCCACTTTTGGAACATAAAATTTTTGGAAATTATACTATTTTTGATGGTGAAGAAATGGGAGCTACAGGTAAGTATGTTCAAAATACAGGTCTTGAATTAAAAGATTTCTTTAAATCAGAGTTTGGCTCACAAGAAATCGTATTTTCATTTGGATTAGTAATTATTTTTGGATTAGCTCTTACGCCATTTTGTATAAAGAAACAGAAAAATAATGAATATTATATATTATTTTTTATATTGAGTTTAATTTCTTTTGTAATGTGTACAAAAGCTTTTCCGTGGATAGTGATGCCTAATTTACTTACGATTATCCAATTTGCTTGGAGGCAAGAAGGATTTTTTATATTTTTTATATCATATATTTGTGCAAGCAATATTGTGTGTATATCAGATATGCTTCCAGATAGGAAAAATATTATTGCAATTCTAGTGATAATAGCTTCTTTCTTATGTAGCTTTTTTGGTACTTATAGATATTTTGAAAACAAGGGATTTGAATCAGATAGAGAACATGAAAGGATTTCAATAGAAAATGTAAAGATTGGACCTTATAACATAAATAGAGAATATCTACCAATTAACGCATTATATAATATAGATTATATGAAGGAGAGGGAAGATAGGGTATATTTATTAGATGGAAATTGTGATATACAAAATGAAGAAAAAGATGGACTTAAATTAAGTTTTTCAGCAAAAAATGTTCAAAATGCTAAATTAGAACTTCCATATATTTTTTATCATGGTTATACAATTAAGATAAATGATAAAAAAATTAAAGGATATGAGTCAGACAAAGGTTTCTTATGTATTGATTTAAATGAAGAAGGAGATGTTACAGTAGAATATACAGGAACTTTTATTGATAAATTAGGATATGCAATTTCTGGCACAACTTTAGTTGCTTTAATAGGATACAATTTAGTAAAAAATAGGAGAAAAACAGTTGAAAAATAAAAAGCAAGATTTTATTTCTGTTTTATTTATAATACTTACTTCAATATTTGTTTCAATACCATTATTCAAATTTAACATACAGTATGATGATGGTATTCAACATATTGCAAGATTGATTGAAACAGAAAGAGAAATAAGAAATGGAAATTTTATAGTATATATAATGCAAAATTTATGCAATGGTTTTGGATACTCTTGGAATTTGTTTTATAGCCCACTTACAAGCTATTTTCCATTAGTTTTTAGAGTATTTGGAGTTTCATTTGAAAGTTGTTTAAGACTTTTTATGTTTTGCTTATCCATACTTTCAGGATTTGCAATGTACTTTTTTATGAAAAAGTTTTTGAAAAATAAAAATATTGCAGATAATAAAAAAGTTCTTATATGTATTATTGCATCATGCTTTTATATATTAGCACCATATAGATTAAATGATATGTATATTAGAGTTGCAGTACCAGAGCTTGCATCATTTGTATTTATTCCAATTGTATTTAATGGGTTATATTCAATTATTAATTTGAAAGAAAAAAAATTAACATTAGCATTTGGAGCAGCAGGCTTAATACTTACACATACATTATTAGCATTTTATACTGTAATGTTTTGTGCAATTTTTATAATTGTAAATATAAAACAAATAAAGAAAAATGAATTTATTACACTTTTAGTAAATGGAATTATAACTTTACTATTAACAGCTTTTTATTGGGTGCCACTTTTACAGAGTAAGCTAATGGCTAATTATGAAGTTTTTAATCAAGAACATATGGTTAGAGAAAATGTTTTAATAGATGCAAAAGTAAAGCCACAAGAATTACTTTTTATGGAAAACGGAAGAATGGCATACTTTTTAGGAATCCCAGTTATAATAGGTCTTATATTAACTATTAAAATGATATTTGAAAAGACAATAGAAGATAAGAAAAATTACTTTTTTTTCTTAATATCTGGGTTATTTAGCGTACTTCTTACTTTAAAATTTATACCATTTGAAAAATTTCCTAGTATATTTAAAATGATGCAATTTTCATTTAGATTATTAGAATTTAGCTCGTTCTTTTTAAGTGTAATTGCAAGTATTAATTTAGTTTTAAGCTTTAAGAAATTTAATTTATTTTTTACAACAATTGTAGTTTTTTTGATGGCAGATTTAGTTATACCAATAGTAAAAAATATAGATTTTAAAGATGGTAATATAGATGAATCAAAACTTATTAGTGGAATTAGTGTAACAGAAAAAACAGGAAGAGTTCATGCAGGCTGTGCTAGTTTTGAATATCTTCCATCTAAAGCTTTTGAAAATAGAAAATATATTGAAACAAGACAAGATGTTCCAATTGCTATAAATAATGATGATATAGAAATAATAAATTTTGAGAAAAATAGACTAAATTTAACATTTGAAGCAAAGGGAACAGGAGCAGTAGAATTACCTTATATTTATTATATTGGATATAATGCAAAGATAGATGGCAAAAAAGTAGATACAACAGAATCAAAAAATGGTTTTGTACAAATAAATATAGATAATGAAGATTATAAAAAAATAGAGGTTTCATATACTGGAACTTTAAGTATGAAAATATCAGCTATAGTTTCTATATTGAGTTTATTATTCATTTTAATATATTTAAAAATTAAATAAAAGTTATTTTCATTGAAAAAATTTTTCATATGTAGTAAAATACTTATATAAAAGATAGAGGTGAAAAAAGTGTCTAAAAAAACAGTAGCTATAATTGGAAAACCAAATGTAGGAAAATCTACCTTTTTCAATTATCTAATAGGTGAAAGAAAAGCTATAGTAGGAAGTACTCCAGGACTTACTCGTGATAGAATTTATGGTGAAACAAACTGGAGAGGAAAAAATTTTACATTAATTGATACAGGTGGAATTGAAGATAAAAAAGATGATGTTATAAGTAGTCAAATGTTAATACAAGCTGAAATAGCAATGGATTTAGCAGATGTTATAGTTTTTATGACAGATATAACAACAGGGGTAACTTCTGCTGATAAAGAAATTGCTTTAATGCTTAAAAAGACAAAAAAAGATGTTATTTTAGTTTGTAATAAAGTTGATGATTTCAAAAAGTTTGAAAATGAAATATATGAATTTTATAATTTAGGTTTAGGTGAGCCTCATCCAATATCTTCTGCAAATGCAAAAGGCATTGGTGATATATTAGATGTTATATACGATTATCTTCCAAAAAATGATGAAGATGAACAAGAAGAAGAAAAAATTAAAGTTGCAATAATAGGAAAGCCTAATGTTGGTAAATCTTCACTTATTAATAAAATTTTAGGTGAAAATAGATTAATAGTAAGTAACATTGCAGGTACAACTAGAGATGCTATTGATTCCGAATTTGAAAATGAACATGGAAAATATATTTTTATTGATACAGCAGGTTTAAGAAGGCATAACAAAATAGAAGAAGACATTGAAAAATATAGTATTCTTAGAACAAACTTAGCAATTGAAAGATCTGATGTATGTATTTTAATGATTGACGCAAATGATGGTGTTACTGAACAAGATGCTAAAATTGCAGGATTAGCTCATGAAGAAGGAAAAGGTATTATAATTGTAATAAATAAATGGGACGAGTATGATAAAGAAAATGGAACATTAGAAGAATATACAAAAAATGTATATAATAAATTATCTTATTTGTCTTATGCTCCGATACTATTTATATCAGCCAAAACAGGACAAAGAGTTGATAAAATATTTGATTTAATAAATACAGTATCTAATTACAATTCAATGAGAATTTCTACTTCAAATCTAAATTCTTTATTAGAAGAGGCAATCAGTATTGTTCAACCACCAACGGATAAAGGAAAAAGACTTAAAATATATTATATGACACAGGTAAGTACAAAGCCACCAACTTTTGCAGTATTTGTTAATAGTAAAAAATTGTTCCATTTTTCGTATGAAAGGTATTTAGTAAATAAACTAAGACAAGAATTTACTTTTAAAGGTACTCCAATAAGAATGTTAATTAGAGAAAGGAAAGAAAAAGATGATGATTAATTATGTAGTAGTAGCAATATTAAGCTATTTAATAGGAAGTATTAGTTTTTCTATAATTTTTACAAAAAAATTTGCAGGTTTTGATGTTAGGGAAAAAGGAAGCGGAAATGCAGGTACAACAAATGTATTAAGAACAGCAGGTAAATTTCCAGCATTAATGACTTTAATTTGTGATATATTTAAGGGAGTAGTTGCAATTCTAATTGCTCTTCTAGTAGGACAAATGATAGATGGAGATGCAAAAACAAGAGCTTTATTAGTTCAAATCGCTGGAGTTTTTGTTGTTATTGGTCATACATTTCCAATATTCTTTAGATTTAAAGGTGGAAAAGGTGTTGCAACATCTCTTGGCGTAATCTTAATGGTTAACTGGGAAATAGGTTTAATTTGTCTTGTATTTGCTCTTATTTTAATGGCTTTATCGAGAATGGTATCTTTAGGTTCAATTGCAGCAGCAATCTTATATCCTATACTTTGTATGTTCACAGCTGAGCATTACATCATTGGAGGCCAAGAAGCTCATTTTGCTTATATAATTTTTGGAATAATTATGGCTGTTATAGTTATATTTAATCATAGAGAAAATATTAAAAGATTAGCTGATGGAACAGAAAATAAATTAAGTTTCAAGAAAAAATAATAATATTATAAAATGAGTAAAAAATATATAATGCAAAATCTTTAATTAAAAAAAGGAGTTTTTTATGAATAGAACTGTTGCTATAATTGGAAGCGGAAGCTGGGGAGTAGCACTCGGAAATCATTTAGGAGAAATGCAAAATAAAGTCAAAATATGGTCTTTTAGTGAAGAAGAAAAAGACTATATTAATAATAAGAAAACTTGTATGTTTATTCCTGACATGGTAATAAATGAAAATATTGTATGCTCTAATGATATTAAAGAAGTTGTAGAAAATAGTGATTTTATTTTACACGTAACACCATCAAAATTTACAAGAAGTACATTTAAATTATATAAAGACTATGTAGGAAATAAACCAATTATAATATGCTCTAAAGGTTTGGAAAATGATACACTAACAACTTTAGATGATGTTATATTAAGTGAAAAGCCTGATGCAAGAGTAGCAGCTTTATCAGGACCATCTTATGCAACAGAAGTAATAAATCATATCCCAACAGCAATAATTTTAGCATCAAAAGATGAAGAAATTTTAAAAAATATTCCAGAGCTATTTTCAAATGAATATATGAGAGTATATAAATCAACTGATATAAAAGGAGTTGAAATAGGGGGAGCTTTCAAAAATATAATAGCTTTTTGTGCAGGTATATGTGCTGAGCTTAAATTAGGCACAAATGCACAATCAGCTTTAATTACAAGAGGATTAGCTGAAATAGCAAGACTTGGAACAAAAATGGGAGCAGAGCTATCTACATTTTATGGTTTATCAGGTTTAGGAGATTTAATTTTGACTTGTTCAAGTGATGAATCAAGAAATAGAAGAGCAGGAAGACTAATAGGAAAAGGTATGTCAAAAGAAGAGGCACAAAAAGAAATTGGAATGACAATTGAAAGTATTGATAATATTGAAGTTGCAAAAAAATTGCTTGCAAAATATGATGTAGAAATGCCAATAGTCAATGCTGCTTATGATGTACTTGATAACAAGCTAACAGTTAAAGAAGCTATTAAAAATTTGATGACAAGAGAGCTAAAATTTGAAAATGAATAAATAATTGCCAAAGTTGAAAATATTTGGTTAAGATAAAAATTTTTAAACTTAAGAAATTATAAAGTATAAAACTTGAAAAAAACACTAATAATAACTAAAAATCAGTTTTGATAATAGTTAAAAAGTGTTTTTTATTTTTAACTTCAAAACATAAGAAAGGGATTTATTTTATGAAAAAAGAAATTGGAAAGTATATTGCAATTTTCTTAGGAATAGTTTGTATAATGCTTGCTATTGCACTATTTTATATAAAGATATCAAGCGTAAATGCACAAACAGCAGATAATGATTTAAAAGAAAAAATAGAAGAAGAAATATCTTTTTTAGATTCAAATATAACAGATGTAATGAATAAAATAAATAACATTACTGTAATCAAATATAAAGTATATAAAAGAAAAATAAATGATAAAAATTCATCTTCTCAAAGCTCATCAGGAGGTTCAAGTGAAGAATCTCAAGGTGGTTCACAAAGCCAAAGTGGACAAGAAGGCGGTCAAGAAGGAGGAAGTTCTAGTCAAAGTCAAGAACAGGGAAGCTCTAATCAAAGTTCTTCTCAAGGACAAGCAGAAAGTCAAACACAAAATAATTCTACAACTGTATCAGAGTTAGTTCCAGATACAACATTAGAAAATAATAATCAAGAAACAGATTGGAAGGAAATATCATATTCAGTAGAAAAAATATATTCAACTTGGCCAACAATAAATCTAGATTTTCAAAAACAAGGAATTAGTACAGAAATAATAAATAGTTTTTCATTATCTATGGACGGAGTAATTCAATCTATAAAAAATAAAGATAAGAAAAATACTTTAATTAATCTATTTAATATGTATATAAATATACCAAAATATGCATCAAGTATAACTTCAGATAATAATAAACTAAACTTATATAATACTAAATTAAATATATTAAACGCTTATACTTTAGTAAGTACAGATGATAACTGGAATAATGCCATAGCAAGTATAACATCTGCAAAAAGTTATTTTTCAAGTATAATTTCATCTGAAAATAGCAATGAAGATAAAAAGAACTCTTTACAAAAAACTTATGTACTAATTGAAGATTTAGAAAGAATAGCTCAAATTAACGATAAAGATATATTTTATATGGGTTATAAAAATATTATGCAAGCACTTGAAACTATGTAATATAAATTTGACAGTTTTAGTTTATTATGTTAGAATATGTTTGTTTTGTAACTATTAATTTCTAAACAATTTAGCATCATTGTAGAGCATTAGTTTAATAACTTTTAGAAAGGAGATTTACTTTATGACAGAAGAAACAAAAAAATTGGATGATGAAAAATCTTTACGGAAGGATATGGCTGGAAACTTAAGACCGCCAACGTATCCTGAAGAAACAGCAAACATAACTGCTGAGCACTTTGCATTAGGTCCATTAGACGGGCGCTATTCACAAATTGGCAAAAAACTTGCACCTTACTTTTCAGAATATGCTTTAATAAAAAACAGGGTTAAAGTTGAAGTAATGTGGCTCAAGTTTTTGATTGAAAATGTTGATATTGGTGAATCAGATATTCTGGATTCAATTGCCTTGGAAAGAATACCAGAAATATTGTCAATTTATGAGGATTTTTCTGATAGTTCTTTTGCTAGAGTCAAAGAAATCGAGTCAGTCAAAAAACATGATGTAAAATCAGTGGAAATCTTTGTGGCTGAAAAGCTAAAAGAAATGGGATTGGATAGCCTTATCAGTTATGTACATATTGGATGTACTTCTGAAGACATTACTAATCCTTCCTATGCAAAAATGATTTCTACGGCTCTCAAGGAAGTTTGGATTCCGGAAGCAGAAAAGCTGATTGATAGCATTTCTAATTTAGCAATTGAATACGCTGATACGGCAATGCTTGCTCATACGCATGGACAACCGGCAACTCCGACTACTGTTGGAAAAGAATTCACTGTGTATGCGTATCGATTAAGACAGTCACTTGAGAATGTGAAATCTATCAAAGCTCGTGCAAAGTTTAATGGTGCAACTGGTAACTATTCGGCAATTTCTGTAGCTTTCAGCAATGAAAATTGGCCTGTATTGTCTAAGATGTTTATTGAGGAATATCTGGGATTAGATTTTAATCCAGTTACAACTCAAATTGAAAGTCATGACTATATCTGCCATATACTTGATGGTATTCGCCATTTCAATAATGTCCTTAGAGATTTTGACTTGGATATGTGGCTCTATATCAGTATGGATTATTTTAAGCAGATTCCAGTCAAATCAGAAGTTGGTAGCAGTACTATGCCTCATAAGGTTAATCCTATTAACTTTGAAAATAGTGAATCCAATATCAAAATAGGTAATGGAATTTGCTCTGTACTTTCTGATGAACTTCCTCGTTCTCGTATGCAGAGAGACCTATCAGATTCTTCTTTACAGAGAAACATTGGGCTTGCATTTGGATATTCACTTCAAGCTATACAACAGACTATAGGTGGACTGAAAAAAGTAGTTGTAAATAATGAAAAAATTTCGTCTGACCTAGATAGTAGATGGGAAGTATTAGCTGAGCCGATTCAAACTGTATTGAGAAAATATGGGATTCCGGATGCATATGATCAGCTAAAAGAACTTACAAGAGGAAAAAATATTTCGAAAGAAAATATTCAAGAATTCGTCAAAAATCTTGATGTTCTGTCAGATAAAGATAGAAAAAAACTTCTTGAATTAACACCTTCAAGTTACATTGGACTTGCAGCTAAGATTGTTGAAGATGAGATATAAAATAATCATCTAGTCATAAGTAAAGCCGAATTCAAAATGAATTCGGCTTTTTCACTTAAATTAGATTAAAAAAGGAAAGAAAAATGGAAGTATATTATAAAGTAAAATTAGATGAAAAAATAAATGATATAGAAAAAGTTGAAAGTATTAAAAAATCAAATGTTTATAATTTATCTAATATAAAAAGTAATTTTCAATATGATAATGATGAAATATTAACATTTTCATTAGATTGCAATAACATAGTAAAAGAAAAAAATAAAATTTTTAAGAAAATAAAACATATAAAAAATAACAATATAACTACTTTTCAAGTGATTGTTTTTAATTATAATAAAAATAATGAACCACATATTTTTGATTTAATACAATCTATTAAAGTTATGCTATTGCCAACTATTTTAGAAAAATATGATTACATATATGATACTGTGTGCGACTATTTGGATAATGAGTTTGCATGTAAAAATATTTGCGAATTTAAAAATGATAAATGTATTGCTAAAAGAAATTTTAATTGTACTTGTGGTTGTTGCAGACATTTTAAAAACATATTTTCAAATGAAATAGTACAATGTAAATATCTAATTGATAAAAGATGTTCTACTAAATGTATAACCTGCAAAATGTTTACTTGTAATTATATTGTAAAAAATAAAAAGATTAAATTTAGAATTAAAGATATTTTTTTATTACGTAAATTCTTAAATCCAGTTCAGAAACTAATAATATTAATAAGTTATTTTACTTCAAAAGAAAAAATAATTAAAAGACTATTAATATGCAGATAATTGCCTTGAAAAAGAATTTTTTATATGATAAACTTTATAAGATAGATTTAAGTAAGAAAGGATAATTTTATGAACATTACAAATATAATTGCAGAGGAATTAAATATTAAGGAATATCAAGTAGAAAAGACTATTTCACTTATTGATGAAGGTAATACTATACCATTTATTGCAAGATATAGAAAAGAAGTTACAGGAAACTTAAGTGATGAAGTTTTGCGTAACCTAAATGATAGACTTACATATTTAAGAAACTTAGAAAAAAGAAAAGAAGAAGTTAAAAATTCAATAGTAAATCAAGAAAAATGGACTGATGAAATTGGAGTAAGTCTTGAAAATGCCTTGACACTTGCTGAAGTTGAAGATATATATAGACCATACAAGCAAAAGAAAAAAACAAGAGCAATTATTGCAAAACAAAAAGGATTAGAACCTCTAGCACAAAATATTTTGGAGCCAAAAGATAATATATCTATATTTGATGTTGCTAAAAATTTCATTACAGATGAAGTTCCTGATACAGATTCTGCAATTTCAGGTGCAAAAGATATAATTGCAGAAATTATCTCTGATGATCCTGATTTTAGAAAGAAAATAAAAAGTATTTATTACAGAGAAGGAATAATTGAAACTTCAGCATCTAAAAAAGATGAGAAATCTCCTTACGAGATGTATTATGAATTTAGTGAGAAAATATCAACTATTCCTAGCCATAGAATATTAGCAATTAATAGGGGAGAAAAGGAAGAGTTTTTAAAAGTTAAAATTAATAAAAATGAAGATAAAATTATAGAACTAATTTCTAACAAAATGATAAAAACTAATGGAGATAGAGCACAATTAATTAAAGAATCGATTGAAGATAGTTTTGAAAGATTAATTGAACCTTCAATTGATAGAGAAATTAGAGCTGATTTGACAGAAAAAGCAGATAAACAAGCTATTAGTGTATTTGGAAAAAATGCTAAACAACTTTTATTAGGAGCTCCTTTAAAAGGTCTTACTGTACTTGGTTTTGATCCAGCTTACAGAACTGGTTGCAAGCTTGCTGTAATAGATGAAACTGGAAAAGTTTTAGATACAGGTGTTGTTTATCCAACAGAACCACAAAATGATATTGAAGGCTCTAAAAAAGAGTTAATTAGATTAATTAAAAAAGACAATATTAATATGATTGCAATTGGAAATGGAACAGCTTCAAGAGAGTCTGAAATATTTGTATCGGACACTATTAAAGAATTAAAAGAAGAGACTGGAATAGATGTATATTATACAATAGTAAGTGAAGCTGGAGCATCTGTTTATTCTGCATCTAAATTAGCAACAGAAGAATATCCAGACTTAAATGTATCGTTAAGAGGTGCAATTTCTATTGCTAGAAGACTTCAAGATCCACTAGCTGAATTTGTAAAGATTGATCCAAAAGCAATTGGTATAGGCCAATATCAACATGATGTTGATCAAAAACAATTATCTGAGAGTTTATCAGGTGTTGTTGAAGATGCTGTTAATGAGGTAGGAGTTGACTTAAATACTGCAACATCATCTCTTTTATCTTATGTTGCTGGAATAAACTCTAGTGTTGCTAAAAATATTGTAAAATATAGAGATGAAAATGGTAAGTTTAAAGAAAGAAAAGAATTATTAAAAGTTCCTAAATTAGGAAAGTCAGCATTTGAACAATGTGCAGGTTTTGTAAGAATTCCAGATGGAAAAAATCCTCTTGAAATAACTGCTGTTCACCCTGAAAGTTACAATGTTACAGAAAAGCTTTTAAATAGTATTGGATATAAAAAAGAAGATATTTTAGATAAAGAAAAATTACAAGAAATTAAAACTAAACTTTCTGCACTTAATACATCAAAAACAGCAAATGAATTAGAAGTTGGAGAAATTACTTTAGTAGATATTATAAAAGAGTTGTCTAAACCAGGAAGAGACCCAAGAGAGGATATGCCAAAACCAATACTTCGTAGTGATGTTTTAAAGTTTGAAGATTTAAAAGAAAATATGATATTAACTGGTACTGTAAGAAATATAACTGATTTTGGAGCCTTTGTTGATGTTGGTGTAAAACATGATGGATTAGTACACATATCAGAAATGAGTGATAAATTTGTAAAGAAACCAACAGATATAGTTTCAATTGGAGATATTGTAAAAGTAAAAGTTATAGGTATAGATTTTGAAAAGCAAAAGGTTAAATTATCAATGAAAAACATATAGAAAGTTTGCAAAGTTTACATTAACATAATATTATTATGTTAATGTAAACTTTATTTTTTAATTAAATATCGTCAAAAATTAAAAAAATAAGAAAATTTTTCCTTTTTTTTCTCTTTTTTTAATCATTTATCCGAGAAATATTATATATTATACATAGATATATAGGAGGAAAAAAATATGGAAAATCAAAACGTAAAATTTAATGAAATTGCAAATGAATGGTTATTATTTAAAAAAAATAAAATAAAGGAATCAACTTATTTGAATTATAGATATTTAATTTCAAATAACTTTTTCAAAACAATAGGCGATAAGACATTAGAAGAATTACTTAATTATGATTTTAATGAATTCATTGAAGGATTAATGAAAAAATTATCAAGTAAAACTGTTAAAGATGTCGTTGTAATTTTAAAATGTATACTAAAGTTTGCAGAAGTAAAATATGATGTAAACTTTAAGTTAAGTCTTGTTTCATCTCCGACTATTTATAAAAAAGAAATTTCAATATTTACTGAACGAGAAAAAAGAAAAATTGAAAAGAAATGTATAAAATTAAATAATATAAGAGAATTAGGAATAGTAATTAGCATATATACTGGATTGAGAATAGGGGAAGTTTGCGCTCTAAAATGGGGTGATATAGATTTTGACAATCGCGTTATTAATGTTTCTCATACACTTCAAAGGGTTTATGTTGGTAGAAGAAATACAAAAGTTATATATACTACTCCTAAAACACAAAAGTCAATGAGAAAAATTCCAATTAATAATAATTTATATTTAATTCTAAAATTTTTTTCTAAAAATTATCCAAAAGAAGCATTTATTCTTTCTGGCAATAAGGATAAATGGATTGAACCTATAGCATATAGATATACATATAGACAAGTGCTAAAAAGTGCAAGAGTAAGTTATAAAAAATATCATACATTGAGACATACATTTGCAACAAAATGTATAAATGTTGGTATGGATGTAAAATCTTTAAGTGAAATTTTAGGACATGCTAATGTTACAATCACACTTAATACGTATGTACATTCATCATTTGCAACAAAAAATAAATATATTAACAGATTATAATTTAAATTTTTATAAAAATGGTAAAATTATTTACATAATGTTTAAATTGTGATATAATATAAATATAATATTTCGATATTATAACAACCAACACACCAATTAATATGTCAATTGACAAGGAGGATTTCAAAATGAAAATTAAGACAAACAATTATGTGTGTTCCATTTGTGGAAAACGGAATGTAAAGCTCTGGCGTCCTTATGGGTACGGTGCACCATTAATATGTGCTGAATGTGCAGAAAAACGGCAATCTCCACGTGAATATGAAAAAAAGATTTGGCATAGACTAGGAAAAGATCGTTTTAGTGGTAAATTTACTGGTGAAAGACTTCCATTACCTAAGTGGAAAGTTAATGAAAATGGTAAAATTCCTACAAATATGGGACCTGCTCCTAAAGGAATGACAATTATACCTATGACTGACCAGCTTTTGGTTGATTTGTCAGATGTTTCAATTGAATATTCACCCGGAAGTACATCTATGATACCAGCTTGCCCAAATGAAGATGGATATTTTTGGGCCTACACTGTTGTACCTGAGGAAAACTGCAAATGGTGGGAAGAATTACCGACAAGATAATGTCAGTAATATTAAAGTAAACGTCGTATCTAAAAAGATATGGCGTTTATTTTTAATCATTCTTTGGATAAATATTTTTTACAAAAATACAGAAACTTAAAGGTCAGTAATAACGAATGAAAATCAATAAATTAAAAAATATAGCAAAATAAATAAAAAATTACTATG
>CANQYG010000011.1 GCA_947628015.1 uncultured Clostridia bacterium | reverse complement strand
AGAGAAAACAATTCAAGTTTATGTACCAAAAATACAAGAAAAAGAACCAAGTAAAATAATTGTTTCAGGAAATGATTATACTTATCAAGATCAAATATTAATTATAAAAAATAAATATAATGATAAAGCAAAGCAAAATGAGATACAAGAAAGTGAAAATACAGAAGATGCAAACTCAAGCGTACAAGATGTTAATACAACCTCACAAGATGAAATAAAACAAGAGCTAAACTGGAATTCAAATGATGAAGTTTTAGTTACATATATTTATGATGTACAAATGGAAGAAAGTG
This sequence comes from uncultured Clostridia bacterium, assembly GCA_947628015.1. Lineage (GTDB taxonomy): Bacteria > Bacillota > Clostridia > TANB77 > CAG-508 > CAG-793. Next base: position 19,356 of record CANQYG010000011.1, on the reverse strand, counting down.
CACTAAATTCACTTGCTATAGTATCAGCTAAAACTATAGATGAAAGAGATATAGAAGAAAAAACTGAAAATACAGAATATAATGTAAGTGAACAAGTAGGAGATTTATTAGAAACAAGCATAACAGGAGACAAAAAAGTAAATAAAGGATATTTATATACTAATTTATTTAAAACAGAGAATAAATTAGAAACAAAGTTTACTACAAACTATCAAGTAAATATAGGATTTACAGATTTAATAGATGAAATACAAATAAAAGAAAGCAATACAAGTGATGAAATATTAACTAAAAAAATTACAGTAAACAAAGACGAGCTAATTAATATTCTTGGAGAAGATGGAGAAATTAAAGTATTAGACAATCAAAATAAAGAACTTGGAATATTAAAAGCAGATAACTTAGAATTAAATATTGAAAGTTATGGACTAAAATTTATTACTAGCAAGCCAAAATCAGAAGGCTACATTAATTTTAAATTAGAAAAATCATTTAATGTTAATACAAATTATACTTTAGAAACAATACAAAGTAAAAATGAAATAGAAGGTAGTATTGATGTAATAGGTAATTTACAAGGAAATGAAGTTTCTAATAATCACATTGAAAATAAAATAGCACTTGAAGAGCCATCATCTAATGCAAGTATAAGTGTAAGTAAAGATGTATTGTCTACAGTTGTTACAAATGAAAATGTAGTTATAACAGCTACATTAGAGAAAAATGACATAGCAGATGCGTTATATAAAAATCCAGAATTATTAATAACACTTCCTAGTCAAATAACAGGTATAAAGCTAAAAGATGCAAGGCTAATTTATGAAAATGAGTTAATTCCAGTAACATTTCAAACATTTGATAACAAAATATATCTTAAATTAGAAGGAGTGCAAACAGAATATTCATCACTTCCAAATGTTGATGGAACTGTTGTAAAGATTGTTGCAGATTTAACTTTAGATAGTCTAACTCCAAGCACAGATGAAAAAATTGTACTTCAATATACTAACAGAGTAAAAGATGAAATTAAGTCAGTTGAAGTACCAATTAAAATTGTTGCACCAACAGGATTTATTACATCTAACTATGGAGCTATAGATGAAACTATTTCGTGCATTGGAAATGATGGAACAATACTTATTAAAGCAAATGATGTTGCAAAACAAATAAAATGTGGTGGAATTGTTGTTAGCAATCTAAAAGAAAATGCAAATGGTTTAATGGTATTAGGTAGATTTCCAGCAAATGATACAAAATCAGTTGATGGAAATAATAGTGAACTAAATTCTACATATACAATAAATGTAAATACACCAATTGCAGTAGAAGGAATTGATGCAGATATTTATTATTCAGATAATGGAGATGCAACTTATGATTTAACAAATGAACAAAATGTATGGTCTACAGAGAAAAAAGATACAAGTAAATCATATTTAATTGTATCTAAATCAGAAGTTGCTCCTGCTCAAAAGATAGAATTTTCATACAATGGAACTATTCCACAAAATCTTGATTATGAGAACAAAGCTTACACAGAATTTGGTGTATATTACAACAATGGAGCTGAAGAAGGAATTGAGAAAAATGTAGTTTCTTCTAAAATATTAAGTGTTGAAACTGAAAATGTTCCAGTTATAAAAACTGAAATAATTGCTAGGGATTATCTTACTAAAGATTTAATCAAAAATGGTGGAAAAATTAAAAGCAGTCAAAGATATGAATATGTAATTCGTGCAACTAATACTGGTAAAAAAGCAGCTGAAAATGTAAAAATTATAGCAAAAAGACCTGAAAATACAACATTTTTAGTAAATACAGAAAGTAGTAATGAAGGTGTTAATGATAGTTACAAAGATGCATCAGAAGAACTTACTAAAAGTGTAGAAAAAATAAATCCAGGAGAAACTGTAGAATATGTTTGTTTAATATCAACAGATTATACTATAGAGGAGCTTCAAGGAACATTTAGAGCTGAAGTAGTAGCAGATAATATGGAAGAAAACAGTACAGCTTCATTTGAAAATACTCTTGTTGAAGGCTCAGTAGAATTAGAATTATATACAGATACTAGAACAGAAGATGTAAAAATAGGTGATGAGATTAACTATGAATTATCTATTTCAAATCATAGAATTTCTTCAGTAAAAAATGGCAAAATAGATATAGCTATTCCAAAATACATAGAATTACAAAATTATGAAAATGGAATTTATAATGAAGAGTCAAGGATATTAAGCTACAATTTAGACGAAATGGACTATGCAAAAATATTTAATTTTACAGCAAAAGTAACGTATTCTGATGAGCCAAATCAAGAGATTTCATTAACAGCAATAGGAACTTTTGACGGAATAGAAGAAGAAATAAAATCAAATTCAATTATAAAAAATGTTCAAGATACAAAAGGTTTTTCAGCAAATTTAAGTAGTAATATAGCTTATAAAATGTTAGATACAGATACAGTTGAATATTATTTAAATGTAAAGAATGAATCAAAGAAAACAGCTAAAATAGGAATTTATGATAGATTACCAGATGAGCTAAGTATAAAAAGCTACATAGTTAAAAATGGAAATTCTGGATATACAGAAAATAAACCAGGAGTTGCAGTATCTATTGAAGAAGATGTAAAACCGGGCGAAAACTTAAAAATCACAATTGTAGGAAAACCATATATATTAGATAGTGTAGGCCAAATAAAAGAAATTGAAAATAAGGTTAATCTAACGATAAATGGAATAAAATTTGATGTAAACACTATAAAACAACAAATTGAAGGTACATCAAATTTCAATACAGTAGTAGAGTCAGAAGAAGAAGGAAAAGAAGAAAAAGACAATATTTATTCTATATCAGGAAAAATATGGCTTGACGAAAATGGAAACTCTTCAAAAGATGAAAATGAAGTAGGTATGGCAAAAGCTCTACTAAAACTATATGATGTAGATAAAAAGGAATATGTAAAAGACAATGAAGGAAAAGAAATAGAAATATATTCAGATGATAATGGTAATTATGTATTTGAAAACCTAGAAAATGGAAGATATATTGTTATTGCAGACTATGATGGAGAAGTATACGAAATTTCTAATTATCAAACAAGTGGAGTAGCTCAAAATGAAAATAATGATTTTATAGAATCAAAAAATGAAGAAAATGAATATAATTCTAGTTTAGCATCAACTAACATAATAACAATAAATGGAGAAAATGTGTACAATATTGACTTAGGTTTAATAGATTCGCAAAACTTTAATATTGTTTTAAATAATAAAATATCAAAAATAAGTGTAGTAAAAAATGGAAAAACAACAAGCTATGATATAGCAGGTGGAGAACAAGTAAATGAAAAGCAATTAGAAAATTCTACTCTTATAATAGAATATATTTTAGAAATAAAGAATGAAGGCAATATAGATGGATATGCTACAGAAATTGAAAGTAGTATTTCTGGAGGAATGCAATTTGCATCAGAATTAAATAAAGACTGGTATATTAATAGCAATGGAGAAGCTATAAATACTAGCCTTGCAAATAAATTGATTAAATCAGGAGAAACGGTTACATTAAAACTTATACTAACTAAAAAGGTTACTAATGTTAATAATGAAATACTACAAAATTCATCAGAGATAAAAAGTACATATAACAAATATGGAATAGAAGAAGTATCAAAGACAAGTTTGCAAGATAGCAAAGCAAAATCAGCTAGAATAATTATAAATGAAACTCAAGAAGATAGAATATTACCAACTTTAGCAATATCAATAAGTATATTAGCAATAATCTCATTAGTAGGAATGAGAATATATAAAAAAATGAACAAATATTTAAGACAATAAAAAGTACCTACAAAGATTGCAGAGAAAAAAGCAAAAAACAATTGGAGGATAAAATATGCGAAAGAAAATCAAGTTAATATTTTTAAGTATTGGATTATCAATTGCATTAATAGCGGGGATAATTGAACTTGGAAAAATATTAAATGTGGTAAGTACGCAAGAAACATCACAAGGGTTTAAAGAAACAGTAGTAACAGCATCTCCACAATGGCCTAAGGAACATACAGAAGGTTCTTTGGGAGGGGCACCATGTGGACAAATGTATAATTTTGCGCCAGGATATTATTGCGCTAGACATGAATGGGAAATTGCAAGACATAAGAGCCATAATGCATCAACTACTGTTATATCAGATCCAGCAGGTAATGGTAGAGCACAAGAAATCACTTATGAATATGATAAAACAACAGAAATGACTCAAAGTATAGCGTATGCTCAAAATTATGAATTAGGTGGAAAAACTGATGATTGGACAATGCAACGTATAATATGGGGGTCTTGGCAATTCGAAGCATATACTGGCAATGATTGTGGTTTACTAGAAGAAGTAAAACAAGATGGTACATGGACTACAGAATCAAATGGTATGATAGGTAGGTCTTATCAATTCGCAAATTTTGTATATAAAGCATTAGACGAAAATGGAAATTTAGGCTTAACATTTACTCCACTTGCTGATGAAGATGATTCTTTAAGAATAATGGTTGACCAAAATGCACTTAAATATACAGTAGGACCTTATGTTCTTAACTTTAAAAATCAAAATGAAGGTTGTGTTGAAGGTACTGGAGATGAACTAATGAAAGACCTTGTATATAACGAAATAATTGAAAAAAATAAGGGATGGACTGAGGATAATGCTTTTTGTAAAGGAAAGATACAAGCATTAATTACATATGAAGATAATACTCATGAGTTGAAAGAAATAGGCGTAGAAGTATTAGATTCTGCAGGAAATCCTATACCAGATAATTTTCCTAAATTTGGAGAAACTTTTTATTTAAGATATAAAACAACATTAGATGAAGACATAAGATATATAAGACCTTCAATACAAATAAGCCACTTAAAGAAAATGACTGATAAAGGTAGAAATTATGAAGTGTGGACATATAAATCAAAACATATCAGATATAGTATGATTACTGACCAAGGAGATTTACTTGTTACTGCTCTAAGAGATGCAATGTATAAATTAGGCTATTTTAAACCATTAGTATATGATATGAGGGCAGAGGTAATTAGTGGTCATTGGGAAATACGAAGTTTGCAACATGAAAAGTGGAATATTATGTCTTGTTTAACACTGACTAGTCCAGGAAGTGAAATTGATAGAATAATTAGTGCACTAGTTGAGAAAGCAGAAGATACCATAAGAATTAATGGAGATGATTGGGGATTAGGAGATCTTGATCCTCATATAGACTATGTTGGATGCTTTTATTGGTTAGGAAGTTACCATGAAAATGTTTCTTGTAGAATAGTAAGTAAATGTATTTGGAAAGAATGGAAAAAACAGAAAGAAGATCCATTGACGAAAGAGAAAATAGATGAATATGATTATTATACAGAAAGTTCGAGTGATGGAAATTTTACAGGTCCTACTGGGGATGGATGGTCTCTTAATCAAGCAAAATGTGAAGCGTGGGTTTCGGATCCTCTGCGTGGGATGGAAAATGTGAGGTTGCAGAGTACGGATGGACCAGATGAAGAAAATGGGAAATCAGCAGAAGAAGTTGCTACAAAAGCGGCTCAACAAGCAGTACAGGATTGGATTGACTCGCAAGGAGGACTTACGATTGGATTTAAAATTAACAATGTAATAATTGATGAAGATATATTAGAAAGTCAGCCAAATGAGAGAATTGAAGATGTAGTGCCACCAGAAGAGTGGCATGATAAAGAAATTACAATTGAAGAGATGAGAAGTCATTGGCATATAAGTGAAGGTGGAGGATATAGTAAAGGTTCTAAAGAAAGATTTTCTGGCTCAATGGTTGAAGAAGAACAAGATTATGCAGTTGAAGTTGCAAATTTACCGCGGAAAAGAAATCAATATGTATTTAGGTCGGCAATGTATGGCAAGATATGCCGTCGACTAAGCTTGGAGAATTTACTGGAGTAAGGCAAGGAGGTTCATTATCGCTTGCAGGAATCCAAGTTGAAATTTGGGATAGTACAAGAAATAGAAGAGAGATGATAACAACTACTGATATTAGTGGACGTTATGGTTTTCAGAAACTACACCCGATGTGTAAATACTATGTGATATTTACATATGATGGAATGAGATTTGAGAGCACTAGATATACTAATAATTTAGCCGGAAAATACTCAACTGCTCAAGAATGGACAAGGAGCTCATTCAATAGTAAATTTACGAAAATCAATTCAACTCCTCAAAACTATAGTGGAGGACGAGCGTACGGATTATATACGAAGCTGGAAAATGGCTCAGGCGATTATATAGGATATTCAAACTCAGGAGTAAACGCTGGTGCTCTGAGATACTATGATGCGTTAGAAAGATTCAAAGAAATAACTACTAATAGGAAAACAATTGATTCAACGAATACAGCAAGTATGGAAAGAACATATTATAGTAGAGTTCAAAAAGCAGATACAAAAGATGAAGGATATTTAACTTATGCTGGAACATTTACTGGAGCTCTGACTGGAATGGGAGCATCAGGTTCTGAGGCAAGTAGTGTATGGAACTACATAAGAGATACATTTATACAAGCAAAAGGTATTGCATATCCAGAACAAAATAGATTTGTAATAGAAAATGTTAATACTCTACCGGCTAGTGGAAATGAATTAGGCTATCAATTCTTATATATAAGAAGTCGAGACCAGAGTAGAAATGTTGACTTTGGATTAAAATTAAGAACAAATGCAGATTTATGGTTATCTAAAGATTTATATAAGACAACAATGCTAATAAATGGAAAGAGACAAGAATATTACTACGACAAAAAGACATCAGAAACAGATGCTCAAGGAAACTGGTCATTAAATTTAAGTACAGGTATGTATCAATTTAGTGCAGGTTCAGATGGTCATAATAGGGCAGGAAATTCAAATTATATAGGCGAGCGTTATGGAGGAAGTACATACACTAGAGAAGTGCGTAAATCAGAGTATTTATATGATGGCTCAGATTCAGGAACAGTAGATGCAAAGAATTTGCAAGTATTTGTAACGTATAAAATAGCTGTAAAAAATCAAGCACAAGATGTACCAACATCAGTTGATGAAATAGTTGACTTCTATGATAGTGACCAATATTCTTATGATGGAAATAGCACAATTATAAAAGACAATACGTTTATAGGTGATAAAAGAGGAAATAAGAGTGGCAACTTAAACGTAAGTACAGGAGCAAGTTGTGGAACAGGATGGACAATAGATGGAACTAATAATTATAAAGCATTGTATCTTACTGGAATGGGCACATTATCGCCTGGACAAATTACATATGTGTACATAACATTTAAGGTAAATAATGATAGTTCAGGAAAAGTAAAATTAGACCAAGTAATGGATGACCTTTTGAACTGGGAAGAAGGAAAGAATATACGCGATACAGTAGGAAAGAGAAATATAGCAGAGATAAATGGATATTCGACATCAATAGGTGTAATAGACTTAGACTCAAACCCAGGAAGTTTAAAACCAAAGGATTTGGATTCAGATGGAAATATCATATCATCATCGAATGAGGCAGTAAATAGATTACAAGATGATACAGATAAAGCAGGAAACTTGAAGTTAAAGATAAGTACTGTTGAGGAAACAAGAAGTTTCTCGGGATATGTGTATGAAGATGCAAGAACTGAGGTATCTGATGGTGCAGTAATTGGAAATGGTAAATATAATGTAGCAGATGTAGACTTTGAAGGAAATAGAGATAAGAAGATAAATGGTGTAACAATCCAATTAGTAGAATTAGTTCAAATAGTAGATGGAGAAGGATTTAGCACAGGAAATTATGAAAAAGAGCGTATATGGTCAAGTTATTCTTATCAGAAAAACGGAAGTAACTGGCAACTTAGCGAAGATAAAACAAGATATTATAGTGGTACAAACTCTTCAAAAGTAATACTATCTGGACAAGGAGTATTTAAAGTAAAACCAGTTGAATTAACTGAGAGAGATGGTCAGTATAGATTTGATTCATTACCACCAGGAGACTTTATAATAAGATTCATATATGGAGATACAACACAAACAGTTCTAACGAATGTAACAGATGGAAGTGATGAAGTACAAAATTTATTTAATAAACTAAATAATACACAAAAGAATCAATTTGTTACAAGTAGTACAAACGCAGGTATTTTAGGAACAAGTGGATTGAATAGCAAAACATATACAGGTCAAGATTATAAATCAACAATTTATCAAAGAGGAGTAAATCAAAATTCATCTGTAAACTACCATACTTATATAGGTAAAAATGAACAAGTAAATAAGAGTGGAATAATAGGATTTGTAAATACAGTAAACCAAAATTATGGAATACAAAATCAAGATAATAACCCAAATACTAATGAAAAGTTAACTGTAGCAGACAAGCAAAAAATGTAAAATACAATATCAGATGCAAAAGATGTTTACTCATATAGAGAAAAAGAAAAAACATATTCAATGGGAAGTACATCATCAATATTAAGTAATAATGAGCCAACTCTAAAAAATCATAGAGCAGAGGTGTTAGCATCTGGAACAGAGTTAGTAACAAAAACAGAAATTGACTTGAATAAGAATATGATAGACTCAGCAGTTGGATACCAAAAATCAGCAATAGAAGAATTAATGAATAATACTGCAATGACAGCTCAAACTGGTGTTATTGATTCAGAAATAGAATATGATAGAACAACAACTTTAGTATATGACCCTGATACAAAACAATATGTTCAAAACTTAGGATATCATTTACAAGATGTCAACTTAGGTTTAACAGAAAGACCAAGAGCTCAGCTTAATGTGTCAAAAGAACTTTCTAATGTCCAAATAAAATTAGCAAATGGTCAGATACTATTTGATGCACATCAATCAGTTACAAATTTAATTTATCAACAACATAGAATTTATAATGAAGACGAATATTACATTAAAGTTGAAGATAGAGGAAATGTTGGATATAGATTAAGAGAATCTTTAAGGGAAGTTGTTGAAAGTAGACAAGAAGAGTTAGTACAAGCAACAATGGATGAAGAGCTTATGAGTGGAGCAACAATAAGACTAACATATAAAATTAGTGTAAATAATATAGGTGAGGTAGATTACTTAGATACTAACTTCTATTATCTAGGAAAAACAAATGATAATTCTAAAGCAGAAACTAACTGGCGAAATGTCGTAAAAACAAATGCAATGAATGTTTTAGACTATGTATCAAATGAGATAAACTATGAAGAAAATTATCAAGATGATTCAACAAACTGGAAAATAGTTACAGCAGATGTATTATTAGGAACGACGGAAGATAAGTCAAAATCAGGAACTGCAAATTATAATCCAGAAGATAATGACTATGTAAATGAATCATATAGAGCAAACCTTGATACATTCAATGTATTAATTACAACTAATAAATTATCTGACTATCTAATACCTAGAGCAATAGATCCAGATAAAGAAAATTACTCAAACTCAAGAAGAGAAGTAAGTTTAATATTATCAACGCTTTTAGCTAATACAATAGCAAATAAAAATTTAATATTTACTAATATGGCAGAGCTAATAGAAGTACAAAATACATTTGGAAGAAGAATGCACTTATCAAGAGTAGGAAATCAATATGTACCATATCAATCAGAAGAAAAAGACGAAGATGAATCAACATATTGGATAGAGCCAAAAGAACCAGATGAAGATAGTGGACAAAAAGTTGTAATATTACCACCTACAGGAGAAAATAAAAATGTAGGTAGAGCAGTAGTATTAATAATTAGTGCACTTGTAATTATTACAGTAGCAGTAATATTAATAAAGAAAAATGTATTACTAAAAAAGGAACAAAAGTAAAAAATAAGTATAAGTAAAATAAGGGACAGGATATAGAAATATATCCTGTTCTTTGTGAATAATTTAAATAATATATTTAATTTTATTCATTATTTTTACAAATTATGAATAAAATTAAATAAAGTCGTAAAAAATACTAAATAAAATATTAAATATTTGTTGACTTTCGAAAAGGGCAGGTGTATAATTATGTCACACAAAACAATAAATATATGGAGTAAAAATATGGATATTAAAAGAATTAAAATTGATGGATTCAAGAATTTAAAAAATATTGATTTAACTCTAAATAATATTACAAGTTTATTATCTATTAATAGTTATGGAAAAACTAATACTTTAACAGCAATTCTTTTTGGCATTGATTTTATTATAAGAAATAATGAAACTAAAAAGAATCAAATGATGTATTCTCCAGTAATTCCAGTTAATAAAAATTATTTGAGTAATACTTTTTCTTTTGAAATAGAAATGAATGTAAAAGGTGAAGAAGTAATTTATGGATATTCTTTTTTATGGGAAAAATCTGGTAAAAAAGGAAAAATTGTAAGTGAATATTTAAAAGTTAAAGAGCCAACTGAATCTCAAAAGTTTACTTTTTATATAAAAAGAGATGAAAATAATTCATTTTATAAACCTTCTAAAACTGGTTCTTGTAACAAATCAGTATTAATTGAAAATTATGAACTAATTATAAATAAAATCAAAGCATATGATGAATTATATTATATGGAAATTATAAAAGGTATAAACAGTTTAAAAGTTTTTATAGATCATGATTTTAATGCTATTAAACCTTATAACATTACCCAAATATTAGATGGTGAAGTTTTTAGTTATGATTTAAGCGGAAAAAATAATATTCCAACTATTCTATACGATATTCAGAAAAAAAGACCAGAAAGATATAATTTAATAATAAACACATTTACGGATATTTTTCCATCTATTGAAAAAATTGATGTTGTAGAAATACCAATAATAGCAGAAAAAAATATTCACAATAATAATATTGAGCCTTCAAAAGTAGCTGGTAAATTTTATGCATTAATAGCAAAAGATAAAAATTTATCAACTGCAATAGATTTTAATAATATGTCTGATGGTGCAAAAAGAATTTTAAAAGTGCTTACCAATTTAGAGATAGCTTCAAACGATGGTTTTTCTATAGTAGCTATAGAAGAACCTGAAAATTCTCTAAATCCAAAAGTCTTACAACAATATTTAATTGCTCTAAATGGTTTTGCTAAAAATATAAAAGTTATTATTACAAGTCATTCTCCTTATTTAATAAATTATATTGATCCTTCTCGTATATATATTGGTTTACCAAATGACAATGGAATTGCAACATTCTATAAAATAAAAGATAAATCTGTTAATAAATTAATGAATGATGCGGAAAACTTGGATTTACGTGTGGGAGATTATCTTTTTGATTTAATGAGTGGAGATTCTAGCGACTTAGAAATACTTACTAAATATACGGAGCAGTAAAAATATGAAAAAATGTGTAGTAATATATACAGAAGGTGAAACAGATTACGAATTTTATAATAAAGTATTAAATACTATAAAAAATAAAATACCAGACAAGATTTTTAAAGTGGATGTGTTAGAAAAATCATGTATAACTGGAATAGGAAAATTTCAAAAGAAACTATTAAATAAGTTTATTAAAGAAATTGCAAAAAAATATTCAAAAGATTACGAAATAATCGTATTTTTGTGCTATGATACTGATGTTTTTGAGTTTGGAATACATCCACCAATTAATAGAATAAAACTTGAAGATGAATTAAAAAACAATGGGGCTTCTAAAGTAGTCCATATAAAGGCTAATAGAACTATTGAAGATTTCTTTATGTATGATATTGATGGAATAGTTAACTTTTTAAAAATCCAAAAGCCCAAAAATTTAAAAGGATTAACAGGATTAGAAAAATTAGAAAAGCTTTTTTCAAAAGCAAATAGAATATATCAAAAAGGTCATAAATGTGCAGGTCTTGTTGACTCATTAAATATGGATATTATTTTCCCTAATATATGTGATGAAATAAGTCCACTATGTAAGCAACTAGGACTAGATATAAATTGTGATTATTGCAAAAAATATGTTTCAAATTGAGACATATTTTTTCTAATGTAAAGTTTTTAATGATTACTAGTTTGTTGTTTTATAATAATAGAAGTATTGATAATGCGTATAATACGTAGTATAATACAATTGTTAGGAGAAATATTTATGAAAGTTATATATCCAGTTTTATTTTATGAGGAAAAAGAAGGGGGATACTCTGTTTTTGTTCCGGATTTACAAAATAATTCTACTTGTGGTAGTACATTAGAAGAAGCTATGTCAATGGCAGAGGATTTAATAGCGGGTATTGTATTAGATGAAATGGAAGAAAATAATAAAATACCGCATTCTAGCAAAATTGAAGATATAACATTTGAAGATTTAGAAAAAGAATTAAATATAGAAAATTGGGATTATATTTCAAAATTTAAAACATATATAGCAGTAGATATAAGTGCTAAATATAATGATTATAAAAAGAGTTTCAAATAAATAGATAATTATACTAAAAGCTGAGGAGGTATAAAAATTATAGAAAGAACAATAAATAAAAATATCTATTAACATAAAAAATATAGTAAAAATTTTATTTTAATGTTATAATAACAATAGATTGAAAGGAAAGCTATGAATAATATAGATTTAATGAATTATTGGATAAAAAGTTCTGATGAAGATTTTGCAACAATGGAAATATTATATAAAAATAAACAAAATACTTGGTGCTTATTTATAGGTCATTTAGTAATTGAAAAAATTTTAAAAGGATTATATGCAAAGAATAATCCAGATAATCCAATAGCACCTAAAATTCATAATTTAATATTACTTTCTCAGAAAGCAAATTTAGAAGTACCAACAGAAATAAGAGAAAAGATACAGATGATAAATACATTTAATATAAGTGCTAGATATGATGATTATAAAAATAGTTTTTTTGAAAAATGCACAGATAATTATACCAAAGAACAGATAAAAAATATTAAGGAGGTACAAAAATGGCTGAAAGAACAATAAATAAAGATATTATAGATAGCATAAATAAATTTAAAGTAGAAATAGAAAAAAGATATAATGTTACGGCAATTATATTATTTGGATCATATGCTAAAGGTACAGCAAATGAAGATAGTGACATTGATATTGCAGTTGTTTCAGATGATTTTGAAGATATTTATGATTGTATGGCAGTTTTAATGGGAATGACTTGGGACATAGATGCTAGAATAGAACCACACCCAATAAAAACAGAAGATTTTGAAAAAGTTTCCAATCCTTTTGTAAAGGAAGTTGTAGATACAGGAATTAAAGTTGCATAAAATATAATGATTCTTATCATATAATATGATAAAAAAGAAGATAAGCTTTTCTAATTAATTGTTCAAAAATAACGAAAACTAAACTTTATCTTATTGACCTTTTAATAAAAAAAGTATTATAATGAATATAATAATAGTGATAATTAATTATCATTAAAAAAGCTTAGAATACCCTTGCTAAAGTAGGGACTTAAAAAAGTAGGAATACCATTGCCAAAGTAGGAATTGAAAAAAGTAGGAATATCCTTGCCAAAATAGGAATTTAAAACAGTATATGACAATCTTTATAGGTTGCCATATTTTTTTGCATTACAGTAAATTTCTTGAAAAATAAAAAAATATGTTTGTAATATAAATTTAATATAAAAATCGCTTTAAGTCCTTCCGTAGTAAGAGAAAGAGAACATGAAAAAAGGTATCTTGAAAATGAATAAGCTATAGATTATCATATAATATGATTAAATAGGCAAAAAATATCTATTAACATAAAAAAATATATAAAAAAAAGCTTGAAATTAAAGCAAATCCATAGTATAATAGAAATGTATGATTATGTTAATTTAAGGAGGATCAAAATGCAGAAATTTTTAAACAAACTAATAGCATCTTTTGTAACACTAATATTAATTGCAACAAACCTGGTTCCAGCATTAGTTTATGCTGACGAAAATACAAATCAAGATGCAAAAACAAGCGAAAAAAATGTAGAATTTAATGCAAGTATTAATAATGAATATAATACTACATTAAATGTGGATGAGGGTGGAAATTTAATATTAAGTGCGAAAGTATCAGAGACAGGCTATTTGAAGGATTTGATCGTTACAATCGAAAACAATAATTATGAAATTATTGATAATGGAAATATAGATGTAAAATCAATAAATGGCAATGTTATTGAACTTGATGAGGTAGTTGCAGGAGAAGTATTAAATGTAGCATTACCTATAAGATTAAAGAAAGAAAATAAAGTAAGTGCAGATATTCTTGGAAAAGATAGTACAGTTACTTTAAATGCAATCTATGTAAATAAGTCTGGAAAAGAGAAAAAAATAAAAAAGACATTAACAGAACATATTGAGTGGACAGCAGAATTAAAAGAAAATGTTAATCAAAGCTTAATTAGATACATAAAGTATGATGATAAAACAATGTTAAGTTTTAAGATACAAGAAGGTATTGAAAATAATAAAATGCCTGTAACAAGTAAAGAAATAGTAGTAAATGTATCAAGCTTAGGAAATAAGAAACCAGAAAATGTAATTGTAACAGGAAAAAATATTTCTTATGATTATGAAAAAGATATTTTAACTATAAAGAAAGAAAATAAAGCGGATTCTGAAGGCAAGATTTTATGGGATTCACAAGACGAATACATAGTAACTTATATTTATAATAATCAAGTTGATGAAGAAAACATAAAATCAAATGTTACAGCAAAATCATTAGTTAAAGGAAATACAATTGAAGGTGTATCAGAAAATAACACTTATGAATTAAAAGAGCAAGTTGGTGAATTTGTAGAACTAGAAACAGCTAAGGCAGAAGAAATAAATAAGGGTTATATATATACAAATTTAAAAAATAGTGAAAATTCATTAGAGACTCCTTATGGTATAACATATAAAGCAAATATCGGATATAAAGAATTAACAGATAGTATAAAAATTGTGGAAAAAAACACATTATTTAATAATATAGAGGCAGATAATTCTGTATTAACAAAAAAAGTAAAAGTAAATAAAGATAACTTAATTGAGATATTAGGTGAAAATGGAAATATAAAAGTTTTATCAAGTGATGGAACAGAATTAGGAGTAATTTCTAAGGATAAATTAGAAATAGAAGTAAGCACTCCAAAAATAATTTTAGAAACAAGCAAAGTTGTTAAAGAAGGAACTTTAGAAATAGAGGTTTCAAAAGTTATAATAGCAAATAATACATATACAAAGGAGCAAATAGAAGATTTAACTGAATTGAAAAACATAGCAACTGCTGAAGGATATAAAGAAGGAAGTTTAAAATCTTCTAAAAGTATTGCAAGTATAAGAAAATTCACAGAGCCAAAATCAAATGCTCAAATTGATATAAGTGCTAATAACTTATCAACAGTAGTAAAAAATGAAGATGTTGTTATAACTACAACATTAGAGACAAAGGATATAGAAGATGCCTTATACTCTAATTCAAAAATGAATATTACTTTACCAGAAGAAGTAAAAAATATTGATATAAAAGAAGCAAGTTTAATATATGAAGACGAATTAAAGTTAGATAATTTAAGTACACAAGGAAATGTTATATCTTTAAGTTTAGATGGAACTCAAACAAAATATAGCAGTAATGCAATATCTGATGGAACAGTATTAAGATTAGTAACAGATTTAACACTTGACAATCTAGCTCCTACAAGTAAAGAAGAAATCACTTTAGACTATTCTAATGAAGCAACTGGAGAACAAAATAGAGTAAGTGATACTATTGAAATAGTTGCACCAACAGGATTTGTTACAACAAATTCAATACAAATAGATGATAAAATAGTTACTTCACAAGAAAGCAATGAAGGAGTAGCAAAAGTAGAGGCAGGACAAGGAGAAAAAGAAGTAAAACTATCAGGAACAATAGTAAACAACTTAGGAGTTGAAGGAACAGGCCTTACAATTTTAGGAACAATTCCTACAAGTGGAAATAAAGACGAAAATGAAAAAGAATTAGGCTCAAACTTTGATACAACAATGTCAAGTGAAATTCAAGTAGATAGACAAGATGTAGAAATTTACTATAGTGAAAAAGTAAATGAAAAAGTAGACGGAAGTAGCTGGACTAATACATTTACAACAAATGCAAAATCATTTAAATTAGTATTTTTAAATGGTATGAAACATGGTGAAGTAGCAAACTTTAATTATATGGTAAAAGTTCCTGCTAACCTTGGAAATGGAGTAATTTCAAAAGGTACATATGCAGTTTATTATAACAATAATGCAGAAGAAGGAAATAAACAAAATGTTATTTTAGCAAAACCAGTTGCAATATCTACAACAGATATTCCAGTTTTTGAAACAAAAACAGTTTTAACAGATGCAAATACTCGGTAAGGAAATAAAAGACGGAGAAGATGTAAAAGAAGGAAAAATTCTTAAATATAAATTAATTATAAAAAATACAGGAAAAGAAGTTGCTGAAAATGTAAAGGCAAATATAAACGTACCAGAAGGAATGACTCTTGTAGAACAAGTTTCAGATATGACAGATTTTTCAATAAATCAATATAATTATGAAAATAAAAATTTAGAGCAAACTATTGAGAAATTAGAAGCGGGAAAAGAATATACAATAGAATATAAACTAGCAGTTACAAAAATAATAAGTGGAGCAAAAGAAGAAGTTACAGAGCAAAAAATAATTTCTACAATAACTGCTGATAAAGTTGAAGGAAATATTTCTAGTGAATTTACAATAAATGTTGTAAAAGGTAACATTGTAGGAAGTGTAACATCTGATAAAACAGGTGCAAATTTAGTAGCTAAAGATAGCATACAATATTATTTAGAAATAAAAAATGCTAACTTTGAAGAGAAAAAGAACATTGAAGCAGAAGTAGAAATTCCAGCAGAGTTCTCTATTGTATCAGTAGAAAATAATGAAGGAACAGATTACTCATTTAATGATAAGACAAGAATATTAACATATAAAAAGCCATCTTTAAAAGGTGGAGAAACTGACGGATTATTTATAAGACTACAAGTAGAAGATTTCAAAGAAAATAAAGAAGTTAAAATAAGTGCAAAAATTAAATGTGATAGCTCTGAAGAAACTTTAGAAACATTAAAATATAATTTAATAAAAGACATAATATCAGTAAATCTTACAAGCAATATTGACCAAAAGAATTTAAGTGATACTGATAATTTAGAATATTATATTAATGTAAAAAATAATGGAAGTGAAGATATTACTGTAAGTGTATCAGATACTATACCAGAAAGCTTAAGAGTAATAGGATATAAAATAGAAGATAAAAATGAAAGTAAAGAATATCAAGCTAGCTCAAGAAATATACTAACATCTTTAGAAGTAGAAAAAAATAGTACAGCAAGATTAACAATAATGACAGAGCCATATTTATTACAAAACGGAAGAGTATCAAAAATAGAAAATAAAGCTGTAGTTACAGCTAATGATGTAAGTATAGAAACAAATACTTTAAATCATACAATAGTTGGAACATCTGAAAATTCATCTGGATTAAGTACTGCTCCAGAATCTGGAGAACCTGCAAAAGGAGATGAAGACTTTGAAGGAGAAAAAACAGAAAATGGAACTTATAAAATAGAAGGTACAGTATGGATTGATGAAAATATGGATGGAAAGAAAGAAGACAGCGAGCAAAAAGTATCAGGATTAACAGTAAAATTATTTGATAAAGTATCAGGAAAAATAGCACTAGATGTAAATGGTAAAGAACAACAAAAAACAACAAGTGAATCTGGAAAATATACATTTGTAAATGTAATACCAGGAGAATATTATGTAGTAGTAGAATATGATAGTTTATCATATGGAATTACAAGCTATAAAGCAGATGGATTATTAGATTCAGAAAACTCAGACTTTGTATCAGCAAAACTTGATGAAAAAACTGTTGCAGGAACAGATACAATCAAAGTAGAAAATTCAAACACATATAATATAGATTTAGGATTAACAAATGGAAAAATATTTGACTTAGATATAACAAAATCTATAACAAGAGTAACAGTAACTAACACTAAAGACGATACAAAAGTATATAACTACAATGAATTATCAGTTGCAAAAGTAGAATTAGCAACAGCAAAATTAAATTTTGCAACAGTTTTAGTAGAATATAAAATTAAAATAAAAAATAATGGAACAGTAGCAGGATATGCAAAATCAGTAGTTGACTATGTACCAGAAGGAATGACATTTAATTCAGAGCTTAATAATACTTGGTATTTAGGAAAAGACGGAAATGCATATAACACAAACTTAGCAAATACAATAATTAACCCAGGTGAGACAAAAGAACTTGTATTAGTATTAAGTAGAAAGATGTCAGATGAAAATGTGGGAACAGTTAGAAATACAGCTGAAATATTGATATCATATAACGAATATGGAATAGAAGATAGAGATGTACAAATAGAAAAAGATGGAAAGAAGACAGAAGATAAGTCATCAGCAGATTTAGTAATAGGAGCAGCTACAGGTAAAGAAGTAGCATCATTTACAGGAATTACACTTGGAATATTATCTATAATCGCTTTAGCAGTATATGAAATAAAGAAACATATAATTAACAAAATGTACAATATTATATAGAAAGGAGAAAGCAAATGCATAATAAAAGTAAAAAAATAAAAATTTTACTAATGATGATAGTTATGGCAATTATATTGTCTATAAGTAGCACTGTATTTGGTTTTTCATTTCCAGCATCGCTTTCACACCCATATTTATATGATAATTATCTATTTTGTAGAAATCATAACCAAAGTTATTCTATACAAAATGTACCAGGGTTGATTAAACCAACAAGATATATAGAGTATGGAGAAACAGGAGAGATAGAACTAGAACAAAGTTTAGCTTTTGCAGTTTATACAGCAAGTAAAATGGGTAATTGGGAACCTGATAAAATACAAGAAATATTATGGTCAACAAGACAATTTAAAGATTTATCTAGTTATATAGAAATGTTAGATGATTATACTGGAAACACTACAAGTTGGGCATCATCAGATGTATTAGAGGCAAGGTCAAATCAATATGCACAATTTTACTATGGAATACTAAATGGCGGAAAAAATATGGAATTTAGTACAGAGACAAAAGATAGTAAAGTTTTAGTAGACCAAACTGATAAAACATATACAGTAGGACCTTATAAAATAGATGTAAAAACGGGAAATTTAACAGACTCAATAAAAGATGCAAAAACAATATTATATAATGAGTTAGCTGGAATAAATGCACAAGAATATCCTAATGCTCCTGCCTTTGCAACATATGAGATAACAGGACTAGAAGGAGACAATATAAAATT
>CANQYG010000010.1 GCA_947628015.1 uncultured Clostridia bacterium | reverse complement strand
CTTTTTCTCTTAATTTCTGTTTTTTCTTATTTTTTAATTGTAAATTGACCTTTTGTTTTTCTTGTATTTTCTTATCTTTCATTTGTTTTATTCCTTTCCTTCACATTATGTTATTTTTATTAAGGTAAAAACTTAATAAAAATATAAAAAACCTTATAATCAGCTTTATTTAAGCCTTTTATAAGATTTTTATTTTTCATTTTTTATTAAATTGTTATTTACTTTTAATTCTTATTTTCTTGATTTTTCCTTTATATTATGCTATATTTTTCATATATTAATTTTTATTAAGTTTTTACATTAATTAAATTTATTTTTCTTCAATCTTAAAGCATTTAATATTACAGTAATACTGCTTAATACCATTGCCAAACTTGCAAACATTGGGTCTATTGACACTCCAATTGGTTTAAAAATTCCTATTGCAATTGGAATCATTAAACAATTATAGAAAAATGCCCAAAATAAATTTTGTTTTATATTTCTTATCGTTCTTTTGCTAATATTTATTAAATATATCAAGCTTCTTAAGTCATTATTTGTTAATATCACATCTGATGAATCCATAGCAATATCTGTTCCACTATTTACGCTTACTCCTATATCTGATGTTGCTAATGCTGGACTATCATTTATTCCATCTCCTACCATCATTACAAATTTATTATTAGCTTTTAATTGTTTTACTGTATCTGCCTTATCCTTTGGAAGAACTTCAGATATAACTTTATTTATTCCTATTTTCTTAGCAATATTTTCAGCAACTTCCTTATTATCTCCAGTTAACATTATAGTTTCTATTTTATTTTTATTTAATGATTTTATAACTTCTTTTACATTTTCTCTAACAATATCATTTACCCCAATTATTGCAATGATTTCATTGTTTTTTATAACATAAATAATACTATTTCCTTCTTTACTTAAGTTTAATTCATCATCTTTATATTTATTTTCTATATTATTTTTTTCAACAATTTTTGAATTGCCAAGAGCAATATTTTCTCCTGCTATTTTTCCAATTATTCCAACTCCTGCTATATTCTCAAAGTTTTCTACTTCTAATGTTTTTATATTTTTTTCTTTCAAATATTCTACAAATGCTTTTCCTATTGGGTGTGAGCTTTTACTTTCTAAACTTCCTACTAATTGCAATAATTTTTTTTCACTTAAATTGCTATAATTTATTACTTTTGATATTTTTAATTTTCCATAAGTTATTGTTCCTGTTTTATCAAATACAATTGTATCCACTTTTTGTGCACTTTCCAACAATTCACCTTTTTTTATTAATATTCCATTACTTGCACATACCCCTTCGCTAACTACTATTGCAAGTGGAGTTGCTAATCCTAGACTACAAGGACACGCTACTACTAATACTGTAACAAATGTCGAAATTGCTTCATTTATTTCTTTACCAATTATTAAATATGCAACAAATGAAATTATTGCTATTGCTATTACAACTGGTACAAAATATCCTGATACTGTATCTGCTATTTTTGCTATCTTAGGCTTTCCATTGCTTGCCTCTATTACTAATCTTACTATTTCTGATATAGTTGATTCTTTTCCTATTTTTTCTGCTCTATATTCTATATAACCATCATAATTTATACTACCTGCAATTACTTTATCTCCAATTTCTTTTAATGCTGGTTTGCTTTCGCCTGTAATAAAACTTTCATCAATATGAGTTTTTCCAGTTATGATTTCTCCGTCTACTGCTATTTTATCACCTGCTCTTGCAACCAATATATCGCCTTTTTTTATTTCATCAATAGTTACTGTTTTTTCTTTTCCATCTATTTTTACTATTGCATTATTTGGTGTAATTTTCACTAATTTTTGAATTGCATCCTTAGTTTTATCTTTACTTATTCTATCAATATATCTACCTAGTTTTACAAAATAAATTACTATTGCAGCTGATTCATAATACAAACTCATAATTAAATTGTGATTACCTGTAAAAATCAAATAAGTATTGTATAAACTATACAAAAAACTCGTAATCACTCCTATAGATACTAATGTATCCATATTAGGAGTTTTATTAATTAAATTTTTATACCCATTTTTTAAAATGTCAAATCCATAAATTATAAATGCTATTGTTAATATCAATAAGCTTATAATATAATTTACTGTATGTGTATGAGGATTTAAGATTTCAATAGTTGGCAAATTTATCATATGTCCCATTGATATATACATAAGTATAATTGCTAAAATTGTATAAATTATAAATAAGATTTTCTCTTTTTTATTTTGTTTTTCTACTTTTATTTCTTTAAATTCACCTAAACTCTTAAATCCCGCTTCTTCCACAAATTTTTCTATTTGAGATACATTTAAAACTTTTTCATTATATTCAACAGTAGCGCTTGCCATTACTAGATTTACAAAAGCTTTTTCTATACCTTGCTGTTTATTTAGATATTTTTCTAGCCCATTTGAGCAAGCTGAACAAGTCATCCCATCAATAGATAAAGTAATTTTTTTCATATTCTAATCCTCTACAACTTCAAATCCTATATCATCAATTTTATTTTTAATAGCTTCTTCTGAAACATTTTCATTTGCTTTTACAGTTACTACTCCTAATTCGTGGTTCGCTGTAACTTCTTCTACTCCTTCTATGTTGCTTACAGCATTTTTTACTCTGTTTTCACATCCTCCACAGACCATTCCATTTACTTTAATTGTTATTTCTTTCATAATTTTTCTCTCCTTTTTAATTTTATTTTTCCAATAAATTCTCAAATTTATCACTAAATTCTTTATTTACTTTTTTTAAATTTATTGGTTTTAATTCTTTATTTGTAAAACAATGTTTTGTTTCTCCTGTAATTACTACAGCACCTGTTTCTTTTTCTGTTACATCATACCCTACAGTCATTCTCACACCTGAATATTCTTTAATAAAAGGTTTTATTATTATTGTGTCTGCAAATGTAACATGCTTTTTATAACTAATATTTACTCCTAAAACCGGAATTGTTATACCTTGTTTTTCAAAATCTTGAAATGGCATTCCAAGACTTTCTAGCCATTCGCATCTTGTTTCTTCTAGATATCTTATATAATTTGAATGATGTACTACTCCCATTTTATCTGTTTCATAATAATTGATTTTTCTTTCATACGCAAAACTCATCTTTCTTCTCCCCTAATTAAATTTTTTAAATAATTCTATTAGCTCATCTATAATTTCAGTTTTACCATTTTCTAAATCTCTAGTAACACAGTTATATAAATGATTTTCTAAAATATAGTTTGAAAGGCTTTTTATAGAATTTTCTATTGCTGATAGCTGAACTAATATATCATTACAATATTTATCTTCTTCTATCATTCTTTTTATTCCTTTAAGTTGTCCCTCTATTCTGCTTATTCTATTGTTTATTTTTTTCTTTTCTTCATCATCTCTTTTAGTTTTCTTTTCACAACAATTTTTATTCATTTTTTATCACCTATGTTATTATATACCCTGTAGGGGTATTTGTAAAGAGAGGGGTATTGACTTGAAATCATTTATTTTACTTAGTTTCTACACTTTATTATAAATTTTAAAACAAGAATTTCCATTTTTTATAGAAATTCTTGTTTTAATTTTATCTATTAATCCATGATGTTGACAAGTCCATTGCTCCTCTACATGCATTAGTTTGGTCTAGGCTATTAAGCATTACAAAGTCATGTATTATCCCTTGAAACGTAGCCTGAGTAACATTATTTTTTGCCTTTCTTAACTTATTTGCAAAATTTTCTCCTTCACTTCTTAAAACATCTGCTTCGCCATTTATAATCATAGTATCTGGAAATCTTTTTAATTGTTCTAGACTTGCTTTAAGTGGCGTCGCTAATATATTATTTTTTTTTTGTTTATCAGGTTCATAGTTATCCCAAAACCATTTCATTCCATCTCTGTATAAGTAATAATTTTCTGCAAATTGTATATATGAAGGCGTATTGAAGTTATCATCAGTAACCGGATAATATAAAAGTAACTTATTTATTTTAGGACCATTATTCCTTTTAGAAAGAAAACACATACTAATTGCCATATTTCCACCAACACTATCTCCTGCAACAATAAGTTTATCTAATGGTGCTTTTATATTATTATAATTTAAAATATTAGGTATTTCTTTTAAAATAAAATAACATTGTTCTATTGCTACTGGAAACTTAGCTTCTGGTGAACGTGTATATTCTGGAAATATTACTATTGAGTTTGTTCTATATGCTAATTCTCTAACTAATTTTTCATGTGTATGAAAACTTCCAAACACCCACCCTGCTCCGTGTATATAAAATATTACATTACTATAATTCATAGATTTTTCTGGAATTACTATATATAATTTAATGCACCCGCTTGTTGTTTTTACTGAATTTAATATAATTTTTGCAGGACATTTATATACGTAGCTGTTTTGAGCATTTTCTAATACTTGCCTTCCTTGTTCTATTGGAAGCTGAAATATCAATGGTTTTATAGAGCTTTGTATTGCTACATCTAGTGCAGCATCTTCTAATACAACTTTTTGAATCATAAATCCTCCTCTAAATTTTAAGTTGTATTATATTATATGACATCAAAAAAGATATAGCTAAACTTTGCTATACCTTTTTCATAAATTATTGTATTTCGATTAACTCATATTCTTTACTTCCAAATCCTAGTTCTGCCGCAGCATCTATTGTATGAGTTCCATGTCTAGAGTTTATTCTTTCTAATAAATGCTCTCTTCCTGGATCATTTGAATTTTTTACTAAATCTATACAAGCCATATCAATTGCTATTGGGTCTAGTGATGATAATATTCCTATATCTTTCATACAAGGTTCTTCAGCATCTGCACAGCAATCACAATCAACTGACATATTACACATTATATTGATAAACGCCATATTTCCTTTGAAAAATTCTACTACTGACTTTGCAGAATCTGCCATTGATTCTAAAAATTTATCTTGTTCCGGAACATTCTCCCATAATTTTGTTTGATCTGTAACTTTTCCTGCTGTATGGATATATGCTTTTCCTGCTGATGATGCACAGCCAATTGATAATTGTTTTAGTGCTCCTCCGTAGCCTCCCATTGGATGACCTTTAAAATGTGATAATACAAGCATTGAATCATAGTTTGCCATATTTTTTCCGACAAAGTTTTGTTTTATAACTTTTCCATCTGGGATTTCAAGTTTTAAATCTGGTCCTTCTTCATCCATTAAATCTACATTAAAGTACTTATTCCAACCATGTTTTTCTATTAGTTTCTTATGCTTATCAGAATAATTTCTTGCTCCTTCATAAGCTGTATTACACTCTACTATTGTTCCTTTTACATATTCAACCATTGGCTTTAGAAATTCTGGTCTAAGATAATTTTGATTTCCATCTTCTCCTGAGTGAACTTTAACTGCAACTTTTCCTGGTAAATTTTTGTTAAGAATTTTATACATATTTACTACACTTTCAGGTGTAAGCTCTCTAGTAAAATAAACTTTTGATTTTTCCATTTTAAATTCCATTCCTTTCTCACTTCGTTTTCAAGGCACATATAGGAATGAAAGTCTTGAATTTTTCTTTCAAACTATCTCCTTAATAACTTTTTGCTTATTGTATCATATATTGTATAAGTTATCAATTCAAAATACGTTTTTTTCACAATTATACTTTATCTTTTTTTATATCATTATAAATTAATCCTACTGTATTATACATTTCTGTAGATGACCTTGCATTTTCTAAGCTTTTAATATCATCTATAAGTTCTGAAACTAGTTCTCTTTGCCATGGTACGGTCATTTCAATAATCATATTAAACTTTTCTTCTTTTTCTTCACTAAATTTCTTAAATTCATCAGTTTCTCTAGCTAGTAAACAACCTTTTGTAGTCCAGTAATCTATGTATTCTTCTTTAGTTTGAGGATTTTTTATTTCTTCACAGACCATATCAAAATCTCCCTTCATTTACCAATTTTCTAACGACATTATATAATTATTACCAAAAATAGTCAATATATTTTGGAAATATTTTCTTATATTTTGTAATTTTTTTCATAATAAAATATTGCTATTTTCATTTTCATTATATATAATACCTTAAATTGTTATACCCTAAAAAATGGGAGGATGTTAAAAAAATTATGAAAGAACTTTTACCTTTAACGGAACAACAAAAAAACATTTGGAATATAGAAATGTTTTATTCTAATACTGCTATCAATAATGTTGGTGGTTTTCTTTGCATTGAACAGAAAGTTGATTTTGAATCATTGCAAGAGGCAGTAAATTTATATGTAAAACATAATGATAGCTGTAGACTACATTTTGTATCTAAAGATTCTCAAGTATTTCAATACGTATCAAATTTTTCAAAATTTGATATTGATATTATAGATGTAAAAAATAAAAAAGATGCTGAAAAATTGGCAGTTGACTTATTAAATGAACCTTTTGAAGTTTATGATTCAAATTTATTTAAGTTTAACCTTTTTAGACTTCCTAACGGAAAAGGCGGTTTTACTGTCGCTTTTCACCATTTAATAAGTGATGCTTGGACAATAGGACTTTTTCTTACTAGAGTTATGGATATTTATTCATCTTTATTAAAAGATAGTGTAAATGTAGAAGATTTTCCAAAATACTCTGAATATGTTCTTGAAACTTCTAAATATATGAATTCTAAGAAATTCGATAAAGATAGAGAATATTGGGAAAACACATTTAATACTGAGCCTAATTTAACTTATATTTATAAAGATAAAAGTAATAATTTTTCACCAATAGATGAATCAAATGGTGCTAGAGAAATTTGTCAAATAGATAAAAAATTATCTAGCGAAATATCTATTTTTTGTAAAGAGCATAATGTTTCTATGTACACATTTTTTATGGCAATTTATTTGTTATATTTAGCAAAAATAAATGATTCTAGCTCTGCTATTTTAGGAACTCCTGTACTTAATAGAACTAACTTTAATGAAAAACAAATTGCTGGAATGTTTGTAAGTACTGTTCCTTTTAAAATGGATATAGATTCATCTGAAAAATTTTCTGATTTTTTGAAAAATGTTGCAATAAATCAGTCTTCAATTTTCAGACATCAAAAGTATCCATATTTAAACTTATTAGAACACATAAAATCTAAATATGACCTAAGTGAAAATTTATATGACTTTGTTCTTTCATATCAAAACGCGAAAGATAACAAAAACTCTTGTGATGTTCCTTATAACTCAGAGTGGGTTTATAATAAGCATGTTTCAAGTTCTTTAGAGACTCATTTTTATGATATGGACGATAGTGGAACTGCAAGCATTTTCTATAATTACCAAACTTGCAAATTCACTAAAAAGGACATTCAAGATTTTCACAAAAGAATTATAAATATGGCAAATTTTGCTTTAAAAGATACTTTAATAAAAGATATTCCTGTCATCACAAGTGATGAAGAAAAAGAAATAAATAAATTTAATAATAGCTCTTACAAATATGATAAAGATACTACTATTGTTGAGCTTTTTGAAAAACAAGTTAGAAAAAATAAAGAAAAAACTGCTGTTATTTTCAAAGATAAAACTCTTTCTTATGATGAGTTAGATAAGCAGTCTAATAAACTTGCAAATTACCTTTTATCTAAGGGTGTTAAAAAAGATGATATTATTGGAATTATGTTTAACCGTAATTTAAACATATATATTGCAATGTGGGCAATTCTTAAAACTGGTGCAAGCTATATGTTAATTGATCCTACACTACCTAAAGATAGAGTTGATTATATGCTTGAAAATGCTAAATCTCCTTTTGTTATTACTGATTTGTACCTAAATTATGAAACTTTAAATATTAAGGATAGTAGTAATTTCAGCGATACTCTTCCTAATGTTTCAAGCAGTAATCAAGATAGATTTTGTGTGCTTTACACTTCTGGTTCTACCGGAGTTCCTAAAGGAGTGGAGCTTACAAGACTAAGTGTAATAAATCTAGTAAACAGTTACAAAGAACTTTTAATGACCTCAAAATGTGATATGTATTTAAGTACAAGTACTGTTGCTTTTGATATGTTTATTGTAGAAAGCTATATTTCTACTGGAAAAACTATTATTCTAGCTGATGAGGATGAACAAAAAGTACCTGCTTTTATGAGTAAACTAATCTTAAAGTATAATGTTGATTTTATCTTGAGTACACCATCTAAAATTTCATTACTTTTAGATGAAGGAAATTGCTTAAAAAATGTTAAAGTTATACAACTTGGAGGTGAGGTTTTCAAACCTACATTATATCAAGCTTTAAGAAAAGTTACAAATGCTAATATTTTTGATGGTTATGGTCCTTCTGAATGTTGTGCTTGTTCTTCAAATAAAAAAATTACAAGTGAAAACAACATTAATATTGGTACTCCATTTTTAAATGTAAAACTTTATATAATGAATAAAGATGAAAATATTTTACCTATAAATGTTCCTGGTGAATTAGTTATAAAAGGAGATGGAGTTGGTCTAGGTTATGTTGGTAAGCAACGATTTAATGGTACTTATAGAACCGGAGACATCGCTTGTCTTAACTCTAATTTAGATTTAGAGTATTTTGGAAGAAAAGATAATCAAATAAAACTTCATGGACTTAGAATTGAACTTGATGAAATTACTGAGAAATTAATTTCTTTAGGTTTTATTTCAAATGCAGTTTCAGTTATAAAAAAAGTAAACAATATTGATGCCATTTGTAGCTATGTAATTTTAGCTGACGATTCTCATACTGCAAGCGATATTAAAAAATTATTGTCAGATAAGCTTCCAAATTATATGGTTCCAAGTCATATTATATTTATGGATAAATTTCCAATTACTTTAAATGGAAAAATAGATACTAAAAATCTTCCTGATGTTAAGATTGAAGATACAGAATTTACTCAAAGTTCTTCTAAAACTGAAAAAGAATTAGAAAAAATTTGGACAAAAGCTTTAGGTTTAGAAAAAATATCAACAACTGCAAATTTCTTTGAAATTGGCGGAGATTCTCTAGCTTCTATTAGAATAGTATCAGAAATTTATAGTAAACTACATGTAAAAATTGAAATTAAAGATATATTTGAAAAACCAACTATTGTAGAGCTTGCAAAATATATTGATGAAAATGATATTCAAGAAACAAAGGTAAAAAGGATTACTAAAGTAAATGTTTCTTCTGATAAATTGTATCCAATAACTGCTTCTCAAAGAGGTATTTATTATACTGTAAGTAGGTCTGAAGATAACATTTCGTATAATACACCTTTTGGAATTTTATTTAATAAAGTTCCTGATATAAAAAAATTAGAAAACGCCATAAATACAATTATTAACTCAAATCAAGCTTTTAGAACATATTTCGTAGTTGAGAATAATGATGTTTATCAAAAAGTTTGTGATAAAGTTGATTTTAAATTAAAAGTTTCAAATTCTAAAAATGAAGATTTTGTAAAACCTTTTGATTTATCAAAAGCTCCTTTAATTCATATTGAATTAGATAAGTTTGATAAAAAAGCTCTTTTACAAATTGATATTCATCATATCATTTGTGATGGTACATCTATAAGTGAATTTATGGATGAACTTTGCAAATTATATAATGGAGAAGAATTAGAAGCAAAAAAACTAGATTACATTGATTATTCACTATCAAATGAAATAGATGAAGAAGATAAAGAGTATTGGGTTTCACAATTTAAAAATGGTGTACCTTTACTTAATATGCCTACTGAATTTGACCGTACCAATACAATTTCAGATGAAGGAAATAGTATTTTTGAAGTTTTAGAAAATGGAAAAACTATTAACGATTTTTGTGAAAAACACTCAATTACTCCATATATGTTCTTACTTTCTTGCTACTATTGCCTGCTTTATAAATATACAATGCAAAATGATATTATAGTTGGAACTCCAGTTATAGGAAGAGATAACGAGAAATTTGCCAATATAATAGGTATGTTTATAAATACTCTTGCATTAAGGCAAAATATTGAAGGTTCAATGAATTTTAGTGATTTTATAAATATGGTAAAATCTAACTGTATCAATGCTTTTGCTCATCAGAAGTACCCTTTTGATGAACTTGTAAAAAATGTTGAATTAGTTAGAGATAATAGCAGAAGACCAATATTTGATGTACTATTTGTTTATGAAAGTGGTGGAAATCCAACTCTTAACTTTGAAGGTATAGAAACAGAATACTATGTTCCAGAAAATAAAACTTCTAAATTTGACATTACTTTAGAGGTAACTCCAGACAAAGAAAACTATAATATTCGTTTAGAATATGTAATAAGTTTGTTTGGAAAAAAATTCATGGAAACATTTTTACAAAGTTATAAAAATATTGTAAATGCTGTGTTACATGATCCAGATATTCAGATTTCTAAAATTAATATGTTACCAGATGTGCCTGAAGTTTATCCAAAACTTGATATTGATAAAAATGTATCTGTTATAGAATTATTCGAAAAGCAAGTATCAAAGACTCCTAATAAAGTCGCTCTTGTTTTTGAAGGCAAAAAATATACATATAAAGAGCTTGAAAATAAAGTAAATAGACTTGCTAATCATATTAAAAATTTACCTATATATAAAAATGGAATATCTAAAGATAAATATAAAGTTATTGGAATAATGATGAATAGACGTGCTGAACTTTTAATCTCTATGTTGGCTGTTTTAAAAGTTGGTGCAGGTTACTTACCAATAGACCCTACATATCCAGAAGATAGAGTAAAATATATTATTGAAGATAGTGGAATAAAATTATTGCTTACTGAAGAAGTAATTAACTCTAATTTTGGAATAAAAAGAATTGATGTTGATAATGATTCTTCTTATGATGATTACGAAAAATTTGATGTAAAAATAACTCCTGAAGATGTGGCATATATGATATATACATCTGGTTCAACTGGAAAACCTAAAGGTGTTCTTTTAAAACAACTTGGCGTAGTAAACTTTATTCAGTCTATTGGACATGTAATTCCAATCAAAGAAAAAACAATCGTTAGTATAACTACTATGTGTTTTGACATATTTGTTTTTGAGAGCCTAGTTCCTGTATGTACTGGTATGAAAATAGTTTTAGCAAATAATGAAGAACAAAATAATCCTATTTTATTAAATAAAATTTGCTTAGAAAACAACGTTCAAATTTTGCAAACTACTCCATCAAAATTCAAATTTTTAATGACAGATGAGCTTGAATATATTAAAAATCTAGAAATCATTTCAATATTGGGTGAGCCTTTCCCATTAGATTTGTTAAAAAAGATTAAGGCAATAACAAATGCTAGAATATTTAATGGGTACGGACCAACTGAAACTACTGTAGCCTCAACATTTAAAGAATTAACAAATACAAAGTCAAAAATTACTATAGGAACTCCTGTTCCTAATACTTGTATTTACGTTTTGGATAATGACTTAAATCAAGTTCCTGTTGGAGTTCCGGGTAAATTATTTATTGGTGGTTTGGGTATGTCTATTGGATATATTAATAAGCCAGAAATGACAGCTCAAAGATACATAGAATATAATGGTCAAAGAATATATGATACTGGAGATTTAGTTAAACTTTTACCAAACGGAGAATTAGAGTGCTTAGGAAGAGTTGACTTCCAAGTAAAAGTTCGTGGTCTTAGAATTGAACTTTTAGAGATAGAAAACACTATTCGTACATATAAAAGCATTCAAGACGCAGTAGTTTGTGTTAAAAATATAAATGGTAGAGATATTTTGTGTGGTTACTTTACATCTTCTGGTAGAGTATCTATATCATTATTAAAAAATAGTCTTGCTAAAAAACTTCCAAACTATATGGTTCCAACATATTTAATACAAATTAAAGAATTTACATATACTCCTAATGGAAAAATAGATAGAAAAGTTTTACCAGAACCAAAATTCGAAGAAAAAAATATAATAGCTCCAACAACATCATTAGAAAAGAAAATATATAAGATGTGGTCATCAATATTATCTATTGAGAAAATAAGTATAGATGATAACTTCTTTGATATAGGTGGAGATTCGTTATGTGCATTAAAATTGCAACTTGAACTTATGAAAGCAGGTTACAATATTAATTATGGAGAAATATTTAAAAATAATACTATTTCTAGTTTAGCTAAATACTTAGAAAATACTGATAGTAACTCACTAAAAATTTATGAGAAAAAAGATTTTAAGAGAATAAATAAAATATTAAAAAGAAACAGTGCTCATAAAAAAATAAAATTAAAAAAGCGTGAATTAAAGAATGTTCTATTATTTGGTGCAACTGGTTTTTTAGGAATCCATTGTTTAGCTGAATTATTAAAGAAAGATGATATAAAAATATATTGCATAATTAGAGAAGATATAAGTACATCTTCTGAAAATAAGTTAAAAAATAAATTTAAGTATTATTTTAATAGTGATTTAAGTAATTTATTTGGAACAAGATTATTTGTTATTAATGGAGATATAACTGAAGAAAAATTTGGTTTGTCAGATGAATTGTATGAATTTATAGGAGAAAATACTTCTTATGTTTTAAACTGTGCAGCTTTAGTAAAACATTATGGAGAATATAGTGAATTTGAAAAAATAAATGTTAATGGTGTACAAAATATAATTGAATTTTGTGAAAAGTATGACAAAGAATTTTTCCAGACATCTACTGTAAGTGTATCAGGAAATACTGTTACTAACTTAGCATTAAGCTATAATCCAAATAGAAAAGTTTATTTTGGTGAAAATAATTTATTTATAAATCAATCTTTTGATAATGTATATGTTAGAAGTAAGTTTGAAGCGGAAAGAATTATTTTACAAGAAATAACTGATAAAAAGTTAAATGCATTGATTATGAGAATAGGAAATATTACAAATAGATATACAGACGGAAAATTCCAAGAAAATGATGCTGAAAATGCATTTTTAAATAGATTAAAAGCTTTCATAGCTTTAGGAATGCTTCCAGAATCTATTATGAGTAATCAAATTGAATTTACTCCTGTTGATAAGGTCGCAGAATCTATAATTAAATGTATGGAATATGGAAATAGATCTTATACAGTAGAACATTTATATAATTCTAAACATTTATTAATAAATGATTTATATAAAATGTTGTATAAATTAAATATTAATGTTAAAATTGTAGATGATGAAACATTTAAAAAGAAATTAAAAAAATGGTTATATGATAATAATAAATCAGATAAAGTTAATGTACTTATAAATGATTTAGATAAAGACAATAATTTAATTTATAAAACAAATTTACATATAACAAATAAATTTACTTTAAAACTTTTAAACAAAATAGATTTTGATTGGCCAGAAATAGATATCGAATATATTAAAAAAATAATTAAAAATTTAATTTAAACAAAGGAGAAAAAAATGGAATATCAGGGATTCTTTATTGGATTAATGCTTGAGATTATAATTGAAATTTTTCTTATAGCATACATAAACAAAAGATCTTCAAAAAAATCAGCAGTGGCTAAACACTTTAAATATACTATACTGTGTTTTATTGGTTGGTGTGTTGGCATTGAAATACAAATTTTTGTGATAAACTTTGTTCCAAATATTAGTCCCTTATATATAGACTATATTGTATATCCTTTTGTTGCACTAGCTCCAGTTTCATTATTTTATACTGCAGCTTCAATGTATTCTAATACAGAATTTAAGTCTAAAAAAGGATATTCTCTATTATTTATAATTCCAATATTAACTATTTTTATACTTTGGACAAACTCTATACATGGACTATTTTATAAAGTATATTCAGTTAATACTGTCGAAACTGTCTTTGGACCATATTTTTATATACATTCTATTTATACATATGGACTATTTGCTGTAGATATATTTTTGCTAATAAGAAATACAGTTAAACATTCTGGAATATTTTCTAAGCAATCTATCTATATATCAATAGGAGTATTCCTTCCTTTATTTATAAATGGTCTAGGAATGACTGTTTTAGATATGAATATATATGTAACTCCTTTATCTCTATTTTTTACAATCGCCTTTATGTCTATAGCAATCTTTAGATATGACTTTCTAAATGTTGCTCCTATAGCCTTAAAAAGAATCGTAAATCAAATGTCAGATTTATATATGGTTTTAAATAGAGATTATATAATATCTGATTGTAATGAACCTTTCGAAAAAGTTTTTAAAACAAGTAAATCTAAGATTATAGGTAAAGATTTTAATGAACTTGAATTTACTAAAAAATTGGTAATAAAAAATAAAAATATAGGTAACTATTTAGAAAACGCTCAAAATACTAATAAAGTCTATAAAGTTGATGCTCAGTTTAAAGATAGTAGTAAATTCTTTAATATTGAAATAAGTGGAATTTTTGAAAAAAAAGAATGTGTTGGTATCTTAATTTTATTTAAAGATATTACTCAACACGTTTTAGATATGGAGACATTAAAGCAGAATCAAGATACTTTAATGGAAAGAGAACGTCTAGCATCTCTAGGACAAATGATTGGTGGTATTGCTCACAATTTAAAAACTCCAATAATGTCTATTGCTGGTGCAATGGAAGGAATGACTGATTTAATAAAAGAATATGATGAATCTATTGACGATCCTGAAGTAACAAAAGAAGACCACCATGCAATTGCTAAAGATATGAAAGAATGGGTAACGAAGGTTAATTCTTACGACTCTTATATGTCAGATATTATTACAGCTGTTAAAGGTCAATCTGTTAATATGAATGATGATAACTCTTCTGTTTTTACCGTTGGAGAACTTTTAAATAGAATAAATATTTTAATGAAACATGAACTAAAAAATGCATTTGTTACATTAAATGTATTAACTAAAACTAGTGAAAAAACAAAAATCGTAGGAAATATCAACAGTTTAGTACAAGTTGTTAATAACTTGATATCAAATGCTATCCAATCTTATGATGGAGTTCCTAATAATGTAATTGACTTGATTGTTGATAAAAAAGATGATAATATCATTATATCTGTAGTTGATCATGGCAAAGGAATTCCTAAAGAAGTTCAAGCAAAATTATTTAATGAGATGATAACTACTAAAGGAAAAAATGGTACTGGACTTGGTTTATTTATGTCATATTCAACAATTAGAGGACATTTTAAAGGTGATATGAACTTTACTTCTAAAGTTGGTGTTGGTACTACATTTAATGTTATTATACCTAGTAAATAATTATAAATATAGCAAGTAAAAGAAAGGAATGTTTTTTATATGAGAAAATATTTGCAAGAAACAGTTGTATCTCCATACAAAATAATGGCAGTTGATGATGATGGTGGAATACTAGATTCATTAAAAGTTGTTTTAAAAAGGTCTGGATACGATTTAGTTTGTTATTCAAATCCATTAGAGGCAATTGAAAGATTAAAAAAAGAACATTTTGATTTATTACTTCTAGATTATATTATGGATGAACTTCACGGAGATCAAGTTGTAAGCGAGATTAGACAATTTGATAAAAATTTATATATTTTACTATTAACAGGTCATAAAGATTTAGCTCCACCTCTTGAAACATTAAAACAACTTGAAATACAAGGATATTGTGAAAAGAGCAATAATTTTGACCAATTACTACTTTTAATTGAATCTGGTCTAAAATCAGTCGACCAAATGCATATAATTAGTAAGATTAATGAAGAACTAAAAGATAAAAATGATGAGCTTGAAAAAGCATATTTAGATACAATAGAAATATTAAGATATACAGTTGAAGCTAAAGACCCATATACAAGAGGGCACTCTGATAGAGTTTCAGAATATTCAGTTTTAATTGGTAATAAGATGGGATTAGATGAAACTACTATACATATATTAAAAATCGGTGGTTTATTCCACGATATTGGTAAAATAGGAATTCCTGATAGCATCTTGTTAAAAGAAACAAAATTAGATGATGAAGAATACTCTCAAATAAAAAATCACCCAGCAATAGGAGTTCATATTTTAGGAGATGCTGAAATATTCAAAGATATTATTCCTATGGTATTACATCACCACGAGAAATATGATGGAAGAGGATATCCTAAAGGCTTAAAAGGTGATGATATACCTTTAGTTGCAAGAATTGCAGCAGTTGCTGATTCTTTTGATGCAATGACTTCAAAAAGAACATATAGAAATGCTTTACCAGTAGATACTGTTATAGCTGAAATAGAAAAATGTTCAGGTACACAATTTGATCCTAAAATTACAGATGTTTTCCTAGATATTTTAAAAAATGATTATAAAAAAATTGAAGAAATACAAAATAAATATAAATAAATATAAATAAATAAAAATATTGTAATTTTCTGTGGCTTGTTGTCGCAACGCAACCTAAAGGTTGCTACTCCAATCGCAGGCTTTGCCTTTGGTCGCTACGCGCCACTGCCAAATTACAATATTTTTATTTTTATTACTTTTATTCAATCCCTAAGTATTCATTATAAGTTATTTCTTTATCAATTAATCCATCACTTCTTATGTCTAAGATTCTATTTGCAACTGTCTCTGTTAATTGGTGATCGTGTGATGTAAACATTAAGTTTCCTGTATATTTTTTCATTCCTTCATTTAATGCTGTAATTGATTCCATATCTAAATGGTTTGTTGGTTCATCTAAAATTAAGAAATTAGCTCCTGAAAGCATTAATTTTGATAATACACATCTTACTTTTTCTCCACCAGAAAGTACATTTACTGATTTTAATGCTTCTTCACCTGAGAAAAGCATTCTTCCTAAAAAGCTTCTAACATAAGTTTCATCTGGATCTTTTGAATATTGTCTTAACCAATCTGTTATGCTCTCTTTTCCACTAAATAAATAATTGTTATCCTTTGGAAAATAATTATTTGTAATTGTAGTTCCCCATTTTATTTCTCCTGAGTCTGGTTCTAACTCTCCTGCTAAAATTTGAAATAATACTGTTATTGCATTTTCATTTTCTGCTAAAACAGCAATTTTGTCTTTGTCTTTTACCTTAAAGGAAATATTATTTAATATCTTTTCTCCATTTATTGTCTTAGATAAGTTTTTAACCTCTAAAATTTCATTTCCAGGAAGTCTATCTGGTTTAAAATCTATATAAGGATATTTTCTAGCTGAAGGTTTAATTTCATCTAATTGAATTTTCTCTAATGATTTTTTTCTAGATGTTGCTTGTTTTGATTTAGAAGCATTTGCACTAAATCTAGCAATGAAATCTTGAAGTTCTTTTATTTTTTCTTCTTTCTTCTTATTTTGTTCTCTCATTTGCTTTTGAAGTAATTGGCTTGATTCATACCAGAAATCATAATTTCCAGGAAATAATTTAATTTCACCAAAGTCAACATCACATATATTTGTACAAACTTTATTTAAAAAATATCTATCGTGTGAAACAACAATTACAGTATTTTCAAAGTTTATCAAAAACTCTTCAAGCCATGATATTGCTTTTAAATCCAAATCGTTTGTTGGCTCATCAAGTAGTAAAATATCTGGATTTCCAAATAAAGCTTGAGCAAGTAAAACTTTAACTTTGTCTTTAGCTTCAAGTTCACTCATCAATTTATAATGTTTTTCTGGTGAAACACCTAAGTCGTTAAGTAAATTTTCTGCTTGACTTTCTGCATTCCAACCATCTAATTCTGCAAATCTTTCTTCTAACTTTGCAGCCTTCATACCATCTTCTTCGCTAAAATCTGGCTTAGCATATATTTTATCTTTTTCAGTTTTAATATCATAAAGCTCTTTGTTTCCCATTATAACTGTATCTATTACAGTATATTCTTCAAAAGCGAAGTGATTTTGATTTAAAACTGAAATTCTTTCATTCTTATCCTTTGAAACCTCCCCTTTACTTGGTTCAATTTCACCTGATAAAACTTTAAGAAATGTTGATTTTCCAGTTCCATTTGCTCCTATTATTCCATAGCAACAACCTTTTGAAAATTTTATATTTACATCTTCATATAAAACTCTCTTTCCAAATCTAACTGAAACACCTGTAGTTTGTAACATTTATATCCTCCTATTTGTATTTATTTTAATAACTTTTTTGTTATTTTAAAATTTACTCATCAAACTTTACTTTTATGTTTTCCTTTGCTGCTGTTCCTAAGCTTGCAAAAACTTGATTAACCATTTTTCTATCTTTTTCATCTAAACTTCTATAAGATTTTAGCATTTTTGCAACATTTTTCATTTTTGCTGTTGAAATTTCTCTCATTGTTGTAGCATTTGTAGATTCTATAACATTGTATAATATATCAATAACAACCTTTCTGTCTTCTGGAGATGTTTCTTTAAGCCAAGTTTTTATAGTTTTGTTAATAAGCTCGCTTCCATTAGTAACTTCCTTCATCTGTACTATCTTCGTACCTAAAACTTGCCAAGAATAAATGTCATGTTGCATTATACCCTTTTCTATACTTTTTACAACTTTGTATTTTTCCTCGTGTTCTAGAAGCCTTCCAATAACTGATGATTGTGGAATATATGTGTATAACTTGTCTAATATTCTTTTATATTCTGATTTTCCAATTATAGTTTCATCAAATCCCGGTCCATCATGATTTGTTACATTTATTATTTTATCTTGCAATTGTTTACCAGCAAAAACTGCTGAATAAACTGCAATATTTCCTCCTTTTGAATGTCCTCCAATATACATTTTTTTATTATATTTATGTGCTATATCTTTTAAATATTTTACACCAGCAAGTTGCGCTGGAATGTTCTGCATAAAACTTAAATTAAAATCTTCCTTCCATCCTACTATACTATTGTCTGTCCCACAAAATGAAATATACATTTCATCATCGTTCAAGTGGATTGTTATTGCTGCAAATTGTTTTTCAAGTTTTAAATCCGTGTTTTCTGCATAATCTGTTATTTTTAAATCTTTAAATCTTACACAATCATCTAAATTTTCAACAAGAGGCTTGTCCCCTTTAATATTAAAATCTTCTACACCAAAATTTTTGAATTTTTTAACTACACTTCCAATAGTTTCTTCATCTTCCATATCAATTTTATTAAATGGTAAATATGAAAATCTTGAAAGTATCATATTATCAATTTCATTTAAAGGCTTTTCCTCAAATGAAATATCACCTCTCCATTTTAAATAATCATTTATATTTGGCATATAAGAACATCCCTTTCCTGATTTGATAAATTTATTTTCAAAAAAATTGTAAAATCTTACAAATTAAGAGCTTACCTAATTATAATAACATATTTTTGGGATTTATACAAGTATTTGATTCTCTTTTAAATTTTTAATCTACCTTAATATCTTTTTGCAATAAAAAACCTACTTATGAAATTTTATTTTATCATAAGAAGGTTTATTTCCAATTTTACAATAAATATTTAATGATTTTATCAAACTTTCTAACTTATTATTTGTACACCTGATCGTTCAGTAATCCAACCTAATAATCCATCAGCGATCTCAGAACTAGGTGTCAATGCACCATTATTCTCACAACCTTGATATATAGATTTTTCAGTAGGATATAGGTCGCGTCCGAGATTGATCGTTCCCTGTTATTCCTCCGAGACCATTTCGCAGATTCTATCTTTCCATTATTAATGCAACTTTTGCAAGTAAGTCCTGCACCAGTAGAAATGATCCCTCCAACAGCTCCACAACTAGATATAATGTTACCATTATTAACGCAATTCATAAATGTG
>CANQYG010000009.1 GCA_947628015.1 uncultured Clostridia bacterium | reverse complement strand
CTCAAACTGGCGGAGATGGTGGGATTCGAACCCACGTGCCAATTACTCAGCTAGCTGTTTTCGAGACAGTTCCGTTATGACCACTTCGGTACATCTCCTTATATAATTTATTCCTTTTTATTTTTTCTAAGTTCCTTAAAAAAGTCTTTTAAAATTTTTTCACATTCTTCAGAACATACTCCATACTCTATATCTACATTGTGATTAAATTTGTAATCTTTAAGCAAATTAAAAACAGAACCACAGCTTCCTGTTTTTTCATCCATAGCACCAATATATATTTTTTTAATTCTAGATTGAATAAGAGCTCCTGCACACATACTGCATGGTTCTAATGTAACATACATTTCACAATCTAATAGTCTCCACGATTTAAGTTTTCTGCTAGCTTTTTGAATTGCTATAATTTCTGCATGTTTTGTAGAATCAAATTTTGTTTCTTTTTGATTGTATGCTCTTGCAATAATCTTATTATCTTTAACAATAATTGCACCAACTGGTACTTCTAAGATATCTGCAGCTTTTTTTGCTTGCTTTATTGCCTCTTTCATAAATAATATATCTTTTTCCATACATTTTTTCCTTTTAAATAATAAAACAATAATATCATATTTTATTAATATAGGCAAGAAAAAAAGAACATATAAAAAATGTCCTTAAAAAAATTATTCAGTATATTAAAAATAATTCCCTTTTACTTATGTATCTTTTTTTCAGTATATTTGTTATTGTTCTTTTTCACTTCTTTAGAAAATTATAAAATTAAGCATTTATCTTTAATTCTGTATAATCTTCTACAATGTATTTTGCTTGATTGAAATTTTCTCCACATTCAATAATTTTATCGATCAAGCTTTTTACTTTTTCTTCAGTACCAATGACATTCTTTATACTCAATACTTCTTTTTCAACAAGATCATTGCTTTCTTGTTTTGTAACTTTGAAACCATAAGTATCTTCTTTTACAATATAATATTTTACAGTTTCTTTGAAGTTATCTAAAACTTTGTTAATTTCAATACTAGAATAAAGCTTATCCATTGTTTCCTCCTTTCTTTTCAACAACATAATCAATATAATACCATTTTCTTCCATATGTAGTCAAGATATTTTTAAAATTTTTTTACATTTTTTTCTATTTTTATCATTTTTTCCTTATATTTCAATAATTTTAGTATATAGAAATATTTAGCAAATCTTTTTTGCCACTCCTATTATAAAAGCTTTTGTAGATGGTTTATTATTTATATTTACTTTAAAATAATCTTCGATGATTTCTTCGTTTGTATTAAAGTACATTAAACTAATTAGTTTATTTACGCACCATAATACTTTTTCGGGACTTGTTTTGTATCTTTCAGCTACTGGCTTATACACATAATTTAAGAAATCTCTCATAACCAATCTATCATTTGCTACTATCTTTATTGTTTCTATTAAGTATTCAAACGATAGAGAATTTCTTTTGAAATTAAAGTTCTTTAGTTCAATCAAAATCTTCTCATCATTAATAGATTCGACCAACTTTCCAACTCCTTCAAATTCATTCTAAATCACTTGAAATCTACATAAAAAGAGAATAGTATTATATTATGTTAATGCTACATAAAGTAGTCACATTGATACTAACATAGCTTTTATTACTGCTATGTAGTATATAGAATCTGTTTTTTTAAAGGAAAAGGAGGAACTTATATGAAAAAAGCAACAATTATTAAACGGTCCATCGGCTTACTCACATCGGTAGCAATGCTAGTATTCATGTCATTTCCTGTATGTGCTGCTCCGGCTGTATCTGAGGATGTAGTAGTTTCTACCGAAAGTAACGGTGGAGGCACTGTATCTCCTATGTACAGTAGTATACCTGGTGCTGGCGCTGCTAATATTTCCGGAGGCTATGGTGAAGTTAAGGTACGGATTGGAAAATCTATTTCAACTGCATATTTTCAAGCAGCTGTATCTCCTAATAAAAATAGTGGAAGTATAGATGTCGCTGTAGAATATCCTAATGGTTCTATTATTAGCTTGGGAAGTATGCCAGCATCTGGAGGAACAACCACTTTAGCACTTTCATACTATATACCTTCTGGAACTTATACTTTCCTTTTTTATCCTTCAAATTTAGCAACGTATAATGTGCAGGGTTATATCTATGAGTAATCTGTTTGGCTTATGGGTTTGTCCCATAAGCCTTGTTTAATTAATTTATTTTCTCATATTCATCAGAAATTTTTATATCTTTATCAATTACATTATTTAATTCAATATTATAGCTAATAAATTTTTCTAATTTATCTTGATTTTCTACAAATACAGTTGTTTGAGATGTTGGTAATAATGTCTCTTTATTAAACTGTATATATTCGTTATTAATTGTTAAATAAATATCATTATCTTTAAAATAAGCAAAAATTTTATTTATTTTAAAAGAAAGCTTTTTTAAATCTATCTTTTCCTTTATAATTTCTGGTGGAAAAGATGAATACATATATTTTCCATTATCATATAGCTTTATATTATACAATTTAATTTGAGAATATGTTTTATTATTTTCATCAATCATATACTTAATTTTATTATTGATGTCCATATAAGTTATAGATATATCTTCAACATCATTTGCTATATTTGTCTCAATTATCTTATATAATCCATCTTTATACCAAACTTCTTTTTTATTACTTATTTTTTTGTCAATATATGATTCCATTATAAAATGATAATTATTTGCATTTTCATATTCTGCAATTCTTGAACTTATTGAGTTAAGTACTAAAAATTTATAACCAGAATACAAAAAGTATAAAGCAGCTATAATAATTACAGCAATTATTAAACTTCTTATTATATTCTTGCGATTTAATAATTTCTTTAGTTTCTTCTTTCTTTGTTCTTTTAACTTTTCTTTGTCTGTGAAAACTAACTCTTGTATAGGAATCCCTAAGACAGAACTCATCTTTTTAATTTTCTGCATTCTTGGTGTTGCTTGATTTTGTTCCCATCTTGATACCATCTGTCTAGTACAGCCTATCTTTTCTGCAAATTTTTCTTGAGATAGTCCTTTGTCTTTTCTTCCTTCTACAATTTTCTCTCCTAAGGTTTTCTCTTTTTTCAAATTATCCTTTTCCAATTTTTCATTTGATTGTTTCGAATCTTGTAATTTTTCATTATCAATTTTTTCTTCTTTAATTACTTTCATTTTTTTCTCCTCTAAATTATTTCTCCCTCCTTCAAAAAACAAATTCCACTCATTATTATATGAATTTTCATTGAGCATTTCTACCCACTTTAGTATGCAATTTATGTTTTTAAAGTTTACATTTTGAAAAAATATACAAATAAAAGTAAAATTTTGTATTAATTTGGAGGTGATTTTTATAAAAAAAATAAAAAAATTTTAATTTTCAAAATAATTCGTCTCATTTTACTAAAATTTTATAAAAACTTTTTTATTTTATTTAACAAATTTACATTTACATAAAATTAATTCTCTTTGTAAATAATATAATTACATAATTATTTTTCGTTAATTAATTATTCATATTTCCTATTCTACTTTCTCCTTATATATCAATATTATAAATTATGCTTGCGTAAAATACAAGTATAATTTATGTGTATTTTTTTAATTAAACTATATGTACAATAAAGGCGGG
This sequence comes from uncultured Clostridia bacterium, assembly GCA_947628015.1. Taxonomy (GTDB): domain Bacteria; phylum Bacillota; class Clostridia; order TANB77; family CAG-508; genus CAG-793. The sequence continues at coordinate 16,548 of CANQYG010000009.1, read as the reverse complement.
TGATTATTATATGGGAATTGCATACCATAAAAAGACAGATAAAAAATACGTGCAGTACACTTTAAGAATAGAAGAAAATCTTTTAGAAAGAATTAAAGAAATTTCCAGAAAAGAAGAAATCTCTATTAATGAAGTAGTAAATCAGTCCTTAGAATTTGCTGTACGAGATTATGAAAAACAAAAATAGCGGAAGCAAGTTTTATTTTTTTCCGTTTTTATTTTGTTCGTCTAATTTTTTATCTATAAAATTTTATTATATACTCTATACTAAATTTCCCTAATTTCAATAATATAAATTTACAAAATATTCATCTTATTTTTATGCAATTTAAAATAAAAAATAGAAAATATTTTAAATTTTAATTTATTTTTCACAATATAATAATCCATTTACAAAACTATTTACATTTTCAAATTTTAGTTTTATATATGGATTATTAAAAATTTATTAAGTTTTATAATTCTGGATCATCTTGTGAATCTAGATTATTTTTATGTTTTTCTTCAATAGCTTTTTCTCTAGTTTTTCTTATTCCTCTTTCATATTTACTTTGCTTATTTGTTTTCAATGTTGGAAATTTCTTTTTCAAAATGTTATTTATTTCATTTAGCATAACTCTATCTTCTACGTTTCCTAATGTTTCTATTTCTACCATTGAATCTTCTGCACTTTGTTCTTGTATAGTATGGTTAGTATATTTTGTATTATCAAATGAAAGACATACTTGTACTCCATTTTTTTCTAGAACAAAATCTTGCCTTTGTGTAACAGAGTTTAATAATGGATTTGGTAATACTTCATCTAAATTAACATCTACATTTCTTTCTTTCATTTTTTCTTTTAATTCTTCTATTGAATTAGTACGTAAATCAAGTTCTACTTCTTGTCTTGATGAATATACTTCTCCTACGGTTGTTGGCATTTTATATGTTGCTTTATATTTTTGATTTCCATCTTGAGTTAGTTTTCTTATTCTTAATGAGCCTCCTCTTGTAAGTAATGAAAGGTCTTTTGTATCGTAATATTCATCATTATTTTCTTTACTTTTTGTTTTTACTTTTTCATATCCATCAGCTAAAAGTGTCTCTAATATTTTATCTTGAGCAAGTTGTTGATTTTCATCTATAACATATTTTAACTCAAATTCTTCTGGCTTTTTATTTAATTCATTTATCATATTTTTTATTTCCTCTCTATAAGGCTCGAATTCCTTTTCGTCCATTCCTAGCTCTATTCTTACTATCTCTGGATTAAAATATAATTCATTTTTTTCTAAATACTCATCTGTTCTAATTAAATGAGGAGTTGCTTCTGATAAATCCTTATGAGCATACCCATAATTAATTCTCAATGATTCTTCTTTTTTATACAATTTATTTTTTGAATGATAAGCTAATATAGAAATTGTCTCTGAAAAGTCATGATTAGGAAATATATTTTCTAAATTTTGTTTTATACTTTCAGGATTAACATTACTTTCTAAATCTTGATAATCACAAAGAACTTGTTGCATATTTGATAAATACTTTAACATTGGCTCTGTTGAATATTCTTTTAATATATCTAGTGCATCATTAAAATCTTTATCACTGATTTGTATAAAATCTTCTAATGAAATATTTTCAGGATTTATTGCAACCTTTTTAAACTTTTCTGGCAGTTCGGCACCTACTAAATCTGGAGAATTCTTATATATATCAAGTATTTTTAGAAATACTTGTTCTAAAATTCCATCTGATCTTGAAAGATATACATCTCTATATCTTTGAAATCTTTCAATTAATATAGTCTCAATATTAGTTAGTCCCTTTTTATCTACTAATAGTTCATACTCTTGATTATTATTTACGCTAACTCCTAATGATTGTATTACATTTTTATAATTTATTGCAGATGGAAGTCCAGCATGATAAGAGTCCCTAACTAAATAGTCTAATCTGTCTGCATCTAATTGATGTGAGATTAAAGATTTTAATAATTTAGTAAAACTACTTTTAGTTTCATTTTTTTCTTCATCTCCATACTCATCTATTTTTGCAATGTAACTTGCAATTCTTTTTAGCTTTGCTTTTCCATAAATCGATGTTAATAAATGATTTACTTCCGTATCCCCTAGCAAAATATCTGTTGTTCTTTTTTCATGAGAATACTTTGTTACTTTTTCGAAAGAATGAGAAAATGGACCGTGTCCTATATCGTGTAATAGCATTGAACATAGTGCCATATCTTTATCATCTTTAGAAATAAAAATATCATAGCGTTTTAGTTCTTTTTCTAAATGTTCAATAATCTGTGACATAACATAAAAAGCTCCTACACTATGACTTAATCTTTCGTTATTTTTTAGTCCAGGATAATCATATGCTGAAAACCCATTTTGTGTAATTTCATTTAATCTTTGCATTTCTTTTGTTAGGATTATTTCTGTAAAAGGTGAATGGATTTCTATATTTCCGTATATTGGATCTTGCACTTCCATAGTTTTTCCATCATCTTTTAATGTGTAATTAAATGCCATATATTTTTACTCCTTTTCTACTAAAGTATTAGTATTATATCATCTCACTTTTTAAAATACAACATTTTATAGCTATTTTTCTAGTTTTCATCTTACATTGACAAGCTATTTGTTATCATATATAATGACAAAAAATACTTTGAAAGGGGAAAAATATGAAAAAAAGTACCAAAATTACTATTGCTTTAATTATAGCCATTGCAATTATAGCAGTTATCGCAATTATTTTAATTTCTAGTAAAAGCTCGGAAAATATTGATGTTAATAGTCAAGAAGATTTAGAAAATCTAATGAACAAAGTTTATGATGGAGTAACAGCAGATTTATATAATGTAGAAACTAGAAGTATTGATTTAAGCGATTCTATCTCAGTTCAATCTTATACAGGACTTGAAAATGGAGATGACCTTGAATATGCAGTTGTATCAGAGCCATTAATTAATGCTCAGCCTTATTCATTTATTTTAGCCAAAGTAAGAGATGGTGTAAATGCTAACAATATTGCAAATGAAATGTCTGAAAAAGTAGACCCTCGTAAGTGGATATGTGTATCAGCATCAAAAATTTATGCAACAAGTAGTGGAAATATTGTATTTCTTGTAATGTCAGATGACGAAAAAGCAAGTAGTGTATATGAAAGCTTTAAATCTGTAGTAGGAACAGTTGGAGAAGTTTATGAAAAATCAGTAGAAGAAGATGAACTACCTCCTGATACAGATACTGGAGTAAGTTTTCCAGTTCCACAATAAAATTTAATTTTTTCGCTGGCAAATAAATAAAATTGCCAGCGATTTATTGTAACTTATATAATAGTAGATTTTTTTAATCTAGCGAAAGAAAGGAATATAACATTTATTATGGTATTTTCAAGTATTACCTTTTTATTTTATTTTTTACCAATAGTGCTTGGTATCTATTATATTGTTCCAAAAAAATTTAAAAACATAGTATTACTTATATCCTCATTTGTTTTTTATTTTTATGGTGAACCGACTTATGTTTTATTATTAGCTTTTTCCATTATAATTACATACATATTTGGTATTTTAATAGATAAATATAGACAAACAGAAAAATCAAAAATTTTTTTAGCACTAGCTTGTGTTATTAGTATTGGCCTATTAGTTTATTTTAAATATGCAAACTTTATTATAGAAAATATTAATTTATGGCTTAGCCGTAAGATTGACTTTATTAATGTTGCTTTACCTATTGGAATATCTTTTTATACTTTTCAAATGCTAAGCTACTTAGTAGATGTTTATAAAGGTGAGGCACAAGTCCAAAAAAATATTCTTAAGTTAGCAATGTATGTATCTTTATTTCCTCAATTGATTGCAGGTCCAATAGTAAGATATACAACAATTGAGAAACAAATAGATAATAGAACTCATACATTTGAAAAATTTGCTTTAGGTGTAAGAAGATTTATAATTGGATTAAGTAAAAAAGTTTTAATTGCCAATGTATTAGGTGAGCTTGTTTCAACATTTTTATCAAGTAATGAAATGAGTGTACTATATTATTGGTTATATGCAATCTCAGCAATGCTTCAAATTTACTTTGATTTTTCTGGATATTCAGATATGGCAATAGGCCTTGGAAAAATGTTTGGTTTCGATTTCTTAGAAAACTTTAATTATCCATACATTGCTAAAAGTATAACAGACTTTTGGAGAAGGTGGCATATATCTTTAAGTAGCTGGTTTAGAGACTATGTATATATTCCACTTGGTGGAAATAGAACAACAAAAATAAAATGGTTACGAAATTTAATGATAGTTTGGTTACTTACGGGCTTATGGCACGGCGCTGAATGGAACTTTATAATATGGGGCTTATATTTTGGAATTTTATTGATTATAGAAAAAGTATTTTTAGGAAAATATCTAGAGAAACTCCCAAAAATATTATCACATTTATATACACTATTGTTAGTAATGATTAGCTTTATAATATTTAATGGTGAAAATACATCTATGATTTTGCAAAATATAGGTGGCTTAATTGGAATTGGAGGCATTCCAATAATTTCACCTGAAAGTATTTATTATTTAAAAAGTTATTTCATAGTTATTTTAATTGGAATAATTGGTGCAACTCCTTTATTTAAAAAAATTACAAATTCAAAAATATCAAATATTTTAGAACCAATATTTTTAATATTCTTACTTATAATATGTACTTCATATATTGTAGATGGCTCATTTAATCCATTTTTATATTTTAGATTTTAAAGAAAGGTTATAATAAATGAAAAATAAAATAATATCAATTGGCTTTGTATTTATATTATTTATATGTTTTATTTTAAATATCATAAAAAAAGATGATGAAATATCAACTGAAGAAAGAAGAAAATTAGCACAATTTCCGAATATAACATTAGAAAAAATATCAAGTGGAAAAACTTCAGAAGAATTTGATAAATATACCGTAGATCAATTTATTTTTAGAGATAATTTTAGACGAATCAAAACTTTTTGGTCAAACTATGTATTTAGACAAAAAGATTATAATGGATTATTTTTAGAAAATAATTGTATTTATAAAATAGATTACCCATTAAATGAACAATATGTTGAAAACTCAGCAAAAAAAATAAAATATATTTGTGAAAAATATTTTAATGAACAAATGAATATCTACTATTCAATTATTCCTGATAAAAATTATTATTTAGAACAAGATTATTTGAAAATTGATGTAAAAGATGTTCAAAAAATAATGGAAAAAACATTAAAACAAATAAAATATATTGATATTACAAATAAATTAAATCTAAATGATTATTATAAAACTGATTTACATTGGAAACAAGAAAATTTAAAAAATGTAGTAAGTACATTAGAAACAGAAATGAACTTAAGAGATACTTCAAACATTAATTACAAAGTTCAAAATTTAGGCGACTTTTACGGAACATACTACGGCCAACTAGGAATAAATGTGCCCCCTGACAAAATAAATATCTTAATCAATGAAGTAATATCAAATGCTACTTGCTATAATTATGAAAAAAATAAAACAGAAAGTGTATATAATGTGGATAAATGGATTAATTCTTCAGATAAATATGATGTTTATTTATCTGGTGCAGTTCCAATAATTACAATAGAAAATAATGATTTAAAAAATGGAAAAGAGCTTTTATTATTTAGAGATTCTTTCGGTAGTAGTATTGCTCCATTGTTATTACAAAATTATCAAAAAATAACTTTAATAGATTTAAGATATATTTCAAGTTCAGTGTTAAGTAATTATATTAATTTTGAAAATCAAGATGTATTATTTTTATATAGTACATTAGTTTTAAATCAAAATGCTTTAAAATAATCTTTTTCCGAAAATTTTAATTTCGTATCAACAAAAAAATAAAGTGGCGTTTTTTATATACGTCACTTTACTTTTACTATTAGTAATTATTTTACAACTATATTAACCAATTTTTTAGGTATTACGATTTCTTTTACAATTGTTTTTCCTTCTAATTTATCTTTTATACTGTCTAGTTCTTTTGCTGTAGCTTTCATTTCTTCTTCTGTATATGAAGTTGGTACTTCTATCTTTCCTCTTACTTTACCATTTATTTGCACTACCATTTCATAAGTATCATCAATTAATTTTGATTTATCATAAGTAGGCCAAGATTCATATGCAATAGTTTCTGTATTATTAAATACTTCTCTCCATATTTCTTCAGTAATATGTGGAGCTATTGGGTTTAGTAATTTAATAAAGTTTTTAGCATATTCTAAATTCCAAGTATCTTCTTTATATACTGCATTAACAAATATCATCATTTGAGATATTGCTGTATTGAAGTTTAAAGATTCATAATCTTCAGTTACTTTCTTTACTGTTTGATTATATATTTTCTCTAAATTTGGATTGTCCTTAAATTCTTTTATTTCTTCGTGATATAGTCTCCATACACGATCTAAGAATTTCTTTATTCCCCTAACAGCTTCATCATTCCATGGCTTATCCGCTTCAAGAGGACCCATAAACATTTCATACATTCTAAGAGTATCAGCACCATATTCTTTTACTATATCATCAGGATTTACAACATATTTAGGGAAACGTTTACCCATTTTTATACCATTTGAACCTAGTATCATTCCTTGATGTACTAATTTTTTAAATGGTTCTTTAACACTAACTAAACCTTTATCATATAAGTAATTATTCCACATTCTTGAATATAATAAATGTCCAACTGCATGCTCTGGTCCACCTACATATAAATCAACAGGCATCCAATGTTCAACTAACTTAGGATCAGCAAAAACTTCGTCATTAGTTGGATCAATATATCTTAAAAAGTACCAACTTGAACCTGCTGAACCTGGCATTGTAGCAGTTTCTCTAACTCCTTTTACACCATTTACTTCAACATTTTTCCAATCTGTAGCATTTTCTAATGGTGCTTCTCCATTTTTACCCTTATAATCATCCATTTCTGGTAAAATTAAAGGTAAATCTTTATCATCTAATACAACATCTCTGCCATCTTCTAAGTGAATAATTGGTATTGGTTCACCCCAATATCTTTGACGAGCAAAAATCCATTCTCTAATATGATAATTGTTTTTCTTTTTTCCACAACCCATTTTTACAAGCTTATCTGTAATAGCATCTTTCGCTTCTTCTACTGTTAATCCATTAAATTCTTCACTATTAATTAATTTGCAACCTTTACCTAAATAATCTTGTTTTTCAAAAGCACATTCAGTAGTATCTCTTCCATCAATTACTTGTATCATAGGAATGTTATGCTCTTGAGCATATTCAAAATCTCTTTGGTCGTGACTTGGTACTGCCATAACAGCTCCAGTTCCGTAACTTGCTAAAACAAAATCTCCTAAAAATACAGGAACTTCTTTACCATTAACGGGATTTATAGCTAATATTCCTTCTAACTTAACACCACTTTTTGTTTTATTAAGTTCTGTTCTATCAAAGTCTGATTTTTTTGCTGTTTCTTCTCTATATTTAATTACCTCATCCCAGTTTTTTATTCTATCCTTTAATTCATCTACCAATGTATTTTCAGGAGCTAAAACCATAAAAGTAATACCATATATAGTTTCTATACAAGTAGTAAATATTGAAAATTTTCCACCATCTTTTATTTTAAATTCTACTTCTACTCCCTCTGATTTACCAATCCAATTTCTTTGTATTTCCTTAGTAGATTCTGGCCAATCTACTTCATCAAGTCCTTTTAAAAGTTTTTCAGCAAAAGCAGGTATGTCAATAATCCATTGTTTCATATATTTACGTACTACAGGATATCCTCCTCTTTCACTCTTGCCATCTATTACTTCATCATTTGCTAGAACTGTTCCTAATTCTTCACACCAGTTTACTGGCATATTAACTTGTTTAGCATAGCCATCTTCATATAATTTTTTAAATATCCATTGTGTCCATTTATAAAAACTAGGATCACTTGTAGATATTTTTCTATCCCAATCATAAGAAAAGCCTAATCTTTTTAATTGACCTTCAAATGTTTTTATATTTTCTTCAGTAAATTTTGCTGGGTGATTTCCTGTTTGAATTGCATATTGTTCTGCTGGAAGTCCAAAAGAATCATATCCCATTGGGTGAAGAACATTATACCCTTGCATTCTTTTCATACGTGAAATTATGTCTGTTGCAGTATATCCTTCAGGGTGTCCAGCGTGAAGACCTACTCCTGATGGATATGGAAACATATCAAGTGCATAATATTTAGGTTTAGAAAAATCCCATTCATCTGTTTTAAATGTTTTATTTTTTTCCCAATATTCTTGCCATCTTTTTTCTATTTCTGTAAAATTATACATTACAATCACTCCTTTTGAATTTTTTTACTTATATTTAAAATGCTGTATTATAAAATTCACAACACACTTTCTTAAATTTCTATCCTAATTCGAAATTCATTTTCATCATTATTTTTCTTTTTTCTTGTATAATTTTAGCATAAATTTTATCGTTTATCAATATACTTACAAGATAAAAAAATTAATGTAAGTATTTTTTTACATTAATTTTTTATGCTATATACTTTCCCAATAATAATATAAAATATTTTCATCTACATCATAAACTGCTATTTCGTAACCCGTTGCATTTTCTTTAATAACATTCTTCTTTTTGTTTTCATCTCTTGTTCTACATACTAATTCATAATAATAATACCCATTTTTAATATCTAAGACTTCTTTGTTATGTTCAAAATTTTCTAATTTATCATCATCTAATCTATTTTTGCTCCATTTTTGGTTTTGTTTTAATTCTTCTATTATCTCCTTTCCTCTTTCTTCTGTAAATTTATATACATAGTAGTCTCTTCCATCATTTTGTGGTCCACCTCTTACATCATATATTTCTCTACTAATGTAATTTCTTGTATCTAAATTAAAATCTTTATGGTAATCTACATAATTATTAAATATCCTATTTATATAATAGTATAATTTTGCATTCTTTAAATCAAATATTGCATGAGCATTTTTTCCTTTATAATAATATACATCTTCCCTGTCTATAGGAATAATACTATCATCTTTTATTTCTGAAAATTCTTTCATTATATATTCATAATACTTGTTTTTGTCCCATAAATTACTTTTTTCTAATTGATTTTTAAATTTTTCCATACTATTTGTATAATAATTTTTTAACTTATATACTTTGTACTTTCCATCTAAAAAATCTTCTGTATATGTTGTGCAATATTCTATATCATATTCATCTATTTCTAAACCTAATTTTTTATAATCCGTATTTCCATTTATTGAAAAATATAATTTTGTAATTTCAACAGACAGGAAACTTACAATTATACAAATTACTGATACTAAAAAAATATATAAAATTACTTTTTTGTTTTTCATATCATCATTCCTTTATTTGTAAATATTTTAGGTACTATTAAATTCCATTCTTTTATATATTTGCTTTTCATTCTTTTGGTCTCTTCATTAAAATATAATCTTTTACTTTCACATTTTTTTCTACATTCATTTATTACTTTTTGTTCCACACCATAATGTTCTTTATATAACTCTAAAAAAAATCCTACTTTTGCATATAATTTACTAGAATGGTAATATTTCATATACTCTAATATTTTATCTCCATTTAATTTTCCAAATAATTCTAAACACATTATTAATTCTTCATTTCCTCCTGCAAGTTCTGTTTTATCTATACAGTCTATAAATGTTCTCTCTTTATCTGTTATTCTAACTTTACCATCTTGTACTATTCCAAAATCATTTTTACTATTTATATATTTGTATGATATACCTTCAAATTCAAAATTTGAAAATCTTTTCTTTGTAGATACATATACTTCATAAAAAACTTGATTTTTAATTCCATAATATTCTAAAGCTGAATGATACGATATATATGCATCTTCTTTTATTTTTGAAGCTATCATATATTGATCTGGAATTGTATTTTTAAACTCTATATTGCATACAACATATAGATTATGCTTTACTCTCTTTATATAATTAAATAATAATAAGTCTCTTATTATGCTTTTAGCAGTATTTATATTTCCCGTTAAATTATATACATCCTCTACATTAAATACTTTTAATGTTAATACCTTTTTATATCTTTTCATTTTATCACCACGTTTTTTGTATTAAAAGTATGTATTTTTACACCCTTTTGTTACATTTTAACATACATTTTATATTCAGTCAATCTTTTTTGTTGTTTTTTGTATCAATAGTATGTGTTTTAAGATATTAATTATACAATTTTCGTGATTTTGTAAAATTCAATTATTATTTTTTCAAAAAAATAAAGAGACAAGAACGACAATTATATCATATTTTATTAATTTCTTTCAACTTTTGGGTAATTTCTCTTAAAAAAACTTAATACATAAGTATTAATAGAATTTTGACTTTGCCATAATTCATAAATCAGTAGGAATTATTTAAGTACACTTTTAATTTATTGTAATGATTATTGGTCTATGATCAGAACCTTCTTCTCTCATTTCTTTTTGTTTTATAATTTTATATTCATAACTATCTATTTTTTCTTTCTCTATAAAAGCAAAGTCAACATTAACTTGTTCTTTTGTCCCATAGCCTTGCCATGAATTATCTAAAATATTAAATTTTTTATTTCTAGAAATAGTAGTATAATTATTTTTTTGTTTTAATATATTATATACCTCTGACATATGGCAAACCATGTTCATATCTCCAACAATAAGTTTATAATCACAATTTATTAAATCTATATAATTTAACGATTTAACTGTACCTTTTATTTTTCCTTCTGTGGAGATATAATCAGTGTGAATATTACCTATAAGATATTTTTTATTATTATATTCTAAATTTACAAATACTGTTGTTCTATAATCACTCATATTATAATCAATTATCTGATTTTCTACTTTTTTATATTCTGTATCTTTTCCATGTGGTAGACAATATACATATCTTACATCAATTCCTTGCTCATCTCTAACAGCAAGTATATTATACTGATTATATGTCTCTGTTTTCATTGGAAATTTTTCTAACATTTTAAAATTATTACTATTTAATATTTCATTTAATAGGCCTATGTTATTTTTATTCACTTCCTGAAAACAACACACTTTAATTTCTATATCTTTTAATAAATAATTTAAAATTCTCTTTATATTTTCTTGCCTTATCTCCCATTTAGGTATTGGATATTTCGTATCTTTTACACCATAAATATTATAACTTAATACTTTCATATTTAGTTTTCTCCTATTTTTTTAATATATTTTTATATACTTATAAACATTTAAATAACTACTATTATTAAGAAATATTATCATAAAAAATATATGTTTTCAATCAAAAGTTTAGTAATTTATTTTTATACGTAAGAATAAGCCCAATGACATCTTTAAAAAACGTAGTTTTGAAAGTGTCATAATGGGTTATATACTTTCATTAGAAAGTTATGTAATAATTTTTTAGTGATTGCTTACTTATAGTGTACTTAACTAATGCATTCTCCCCTACGAGTTTTGACAAATGGTATAAAACTCGTGGATAATATAGAAAAAAATATCACTCCTTTTACAGAATGATATTTTTCTATCTGTTCTATTAGCTCGAACAGATACGTAATTGGTGTCCCCGAGTGGAATTGAACCACCGCAAGACCGGACTTAGGAGGTCCGCGCTCTATCCAACTGAGCTACGAGGACATTTGTTTTTATAACTTAAAAGCTTAAATCTTTATTAATTTATTTTCAATAAAGTAGATTATAGCTATTATATCACTTAATTAATATAATAGCTATATTTTTAACTTTATTTTTTATATTTCATTTAATGTTTTACTCTACAACTCTTTTCATTGCTTCCGTTAGCTTTTCTAATTTTTCATTTGCATCTTCCATACTACTGCCACATACACCCATATAAAACTTAATTTTAGGTTCTGTTCCAGATGGTCTTACACAACACCAAGCATTATCTGTTAAATCATAATATAAAACATTAGAAGTTGGTAAATCTGTTTCTGACTTTTCTCCATTTGATTTTATTATCGTATGTTCTTCATAGTCTCTTACTTCTAAAACATCTAACCCTGCCAATTGTTTTGGTGGATTTTTTCTAATTCTATCCATTGTTGCTTTTATTTTTTCTGCTCCATCTGCACCTTTTTCTACTATTGAAATTTGTCCTTCTTTATAGAAACCATATTTTTTATAAATATTAATCATCTGCTCCCATAAAGAAAATCCTTTTGTTTTATAATAAGCTGCCGCTTCGCAAAGAGCCATTACTGCTGAAATTCCATCTTTATCTCTTGCATGAGGACTAATCAAGCAACCATAACTTTCTTCAAATCCAAATTGATAACTATATGTATTATTTTCTTCAAACTGTCTAATTTTTTCCCCTATCCATTTGAACCCTGTTAAAGTTTCAAAAACTTTCAAATTATATTCTTTTGCAATAGCCTTTGCCATATCTGATGAAACTATTGTCGTTACAAATGCTCCGTTTTCTGGCAAAATACCTTTTTCTTTCTTTTGAGAAAGCTCATATTCAGCTATAAGAAGAGCTGACATATTTCCTGTATAAAATATATATCCATCTGGTCCTTTTGAAAAAATTCCTAATCTATCTGCATCTGGATCATTTGCTAAAATAATATCTGCATCTACTTTTTTTGCTAATTCCAATGCTAATTTAAATGAGTTCTTATCTTCTGGATTTGGATAACTTACAGTTGGAAAATCTCCGTCTGGCAATTCTTGCTCTGGTACGACATATACTTTATTAAATCCTAGCTCTTTCAATACTCTTTGTACTGGTACATTTCCAGCTCCGTGTAATGGAGTATAAACTATCTTTAATTCATCAGCAACTTGTTTTATTTCATCAGGATTCAATACCAATGACTTCAAAGTATCAATAAATTTATCATCTATTTCTTTTCCAATTTCAATGTACAAGCCTTTGTCTACGGCCTCTTGCTTATCCATCATTTTTATTTGTGAAAAATCTGTATTTTTTACTTCATCTATAATTTGTTTATCTTTTGGTGGCACTATCTGTGCTCCATCATCCCAGTAAACTTTATATCCATTATATTCAGGTGGATTATGACTTGCTGTAATCATTATTCCTGCTGTACAACATAGATTTCTTACTGTAAATGATAGCTCTGGTACAGGTCTTAATGATTCAAATACATAAGTTTTTATTCCATTAGCATTTAAGCAAAGTGCTGTAATTTCACTAAATTCCTTTGACATATGTCTTGAATCAAAAGAAATTGCTACACCTTTTTCTTTAGTACCTTGTTTTAATATAAAATTTGCAAGTCCTTGAGTTGCTCTTCCAACAGTATATTTATTCATTCTGTTAAGTCCAGCACCTATTACACCTCTTAAACCAGCTGTACCAAACTCTAATTCTTTATAAAATCTGTCTTCTATTTCTTTGTCATTTCCTTTAATTTGGTATAACTCTTTTCTTGTTTCTTCATCAAATACAGGGTTATTTATCCATTCTTCATATCTTTTTAAATATTCTTCCATTTTATATATTTCCTTTCTAAATTTCATAATATAACTACTTCATATTTAGAAAAATTTTTTCTCTAGTATAATAAAGAAAACAAGCTCTATAAGCTTATTTTCTTTGTTACTTCTTAATTATTTTTTAACATATATTCTACATATAGCTTTCTAGCAGTTTCAGGACTATCTACTCCTTCACAATTTTTTACAGGAGCAAATTCTTCTTCCCTTTTTACTCTTAAAATAGCTATATCATCTAAAGCTTCAAATGCATCAAATAGAAAAGCTTCATATTTATAAGCATTTGGTTTTTCTGGCTTTACAACATTTCCATTTTTATCAATAAATTTTGCTTTTTTAAAAGCAATATGATATGGAAGATTCATTTGAGCAACTTTCTCTATTGCTTTTATATTAAATAAGTTGCATAGTATATGTGATTCTCCATATACTAATTCTCCATTTTCATCTCTTTTTTCTGCCATTTTATCTGTTATTTCAGAATATTCGATAACACTTGGTCTACCATTTTTCTTACAGAAAACACCAACATTTTCTTTTGGATTGGCTTTTATAATACTCTTTCCTGCTACTAAAACATTTTTTTCAATAGCTAATCCAATTAAAATAGGATCTATTGGTTTTACTAAAACATTATCTACTCCTCCAACAAATATCCATTCTACTCCTCTTGCCTTCATATCGTAAATAATGCCTTCTTTAAGCATTGAACTGAAAATTCCACCATGTCCATCTGATGCTACTTTAATTTTATGTTTTTCATCAACTAATAATTTTCCATCAGTTGACGTCATAGGAAGTTCACCTTGTTTAAAAAATATTATACACTCTTTTGGATATCCAAAATAATTCTTTTCTTCAAAAAATTTTTCAGTATCTTTATCATTATCTTCACTTGTCATAATATACCAAGGAATATTAACTCCATAGTCTTTTTTTGCTTTAATAAGAATATCTGTAAGAATTTCAAACAATGATTTATGACTATCTAAACCTAAATCAAATGTTCCTTTAGGACCATTATGTCCTAATCTTGTGCCTTGTCCTCCTGCCATTGTTACAACTGCAAGTTTTCCATTCTTTATTTGTTTTGTCCCAATTTCTTTTAATTTGTCGTATTCTTCTTTTGTTAATTTTGATTTGTCTACATATTGTATAGGCTCAATATTTTTACATTCAAAAACCGGACTTTCTTTACTTTGTTCATATAATTTTTTTACTTGGTTAAAATCAATTGTTAATATGCTATCTAAAAAACTTTGTTTTTGGTTTTCATCAGTAATCCTATTATACTCATCAAGTAATTGTTCCTGGCCATACTTAGCTAGTGTCAGCTTCACCTGTTTCAACTTTTCGTCCATTTATTATCTCCTTTGTCTTTATTTTTTCTGACTTCGGCCACGATAGACACTTCACGCCATTCACATCTAAAAATGATTAGTATATTTTTTAGATAACATACATAATACATCATTATAAAAAATTAGTCAATTATTTTTTCACCACTCGTAAATAAAATTTTATCATTTTTATTTATTATTTCTTTCATATATAGTTTTTGATGTGAAAAATTATAACAATTTATAATTTTTGCATTTGTCATTTTCTTTAAATTATTTAATATATATTCATTTGCATCATTAATATAATTTAAGTCTCCTTCTACTATAAAAATATTGTTTTTTTCTAAATTTATTTCCTTATCATATATATTTTTAGTAATTTTAAAATCAATTTCTTCTATATTATATATATTATATTTATATTTATTTATTAATATCTGTATTTCATCCTCTATTTCATCTTGAAAAAAAGTTGTTACCTTCATTTTCTTATTTTCTTTTAAATATTCTAATAAAATCATACTTAGATGATATTTGCTTGCATAAAAATTACATAATCTCTCTATTTTCATTTGTGTTCTCCTTTCTTGGTAAATATTACCATTATATTACAAAAATGTCAATATCATTACACAAAAATCATATACAAATTTTCGACATAAAAATTTTTCCACAAATGTATAAATTTATTTTTTAAGGTAATAATTTTATTAAATAGAAAATTTTTTGAAAGGATTCTAAAATTATGAAATTTGAAAATATTAATAATTCTAAATATACAAAAAAACATAATATAATTCGAAAAAATATAATATTTTTAGTTTTAATTTTTACATTATTTTTAAGTTTAAGTGCTATATCTTATGCTAAATCTGTATCAACAGATATTTCTAAAAATGTATTTAGACTACATGTTCTTGCAAATAGCAATTCTGAGGAAGATCAAAATTTAAAATATAAAGTAAGAGATAGCTTAATAAATTATATGAACTCTATATGTATAAATGTACAAACTAAAGATGAAGCAATAAATATTGCTCAGAATCATATAGAAGATTTTAAGCAAATTGCTTTAGATGTCATAAAAGAAAATGGATATAATTATAATGTAGAAATTGAAATAGGTAATTTTGATTTTCCTACAAAACAATACGGAGATATATATTTACCAGCAGGACTATATGATGCATTAAGAGTAAAAATTGGAAAAGCTGAAGGTCAAAATTGGTGGTGTGTAATGTTCCCTCCTCTATGTTTCGTTGATGTAACTTCTGGTGTAGTTCCTGATGAATCAAAAGAAAATTTACAAGAAAATTTATCTGATGAGGATTATGCTATAGTTTCACAAGAAAATGTTATTACACAATTTAAATTTAAAATAGTTGAACTTTTCCAAAATCTTGGCTTAAAACTTGCAAATAATTAGTTATTTTAAAATATTTTAGAAAAAAAATTGACCTATAGTAAATTTTATGTTAATATATATATTGTTATATGGTTTATATCATATCGAAGAATTGCAGTTAGGGGTGTTAGCTTAATTCCCGACACTTTTTTTCAAATCTTAGAGTATCAATGATTATAGGTTCAGGAAGTTCGTCTTGTAGTTGTA
>CANQYG010000008.1 GCA_947628015.1 uncultured Clostridia bacterium | reverse complement strand
TATATTTTTTTACTAAAAAAAGTAAAGTGCATAAGTTTTGGTACCTTTAACTTACACACTTTATTTTACACTATCGTATATTTAGCGGAAAGAAAAAAATATTTGCATTTTAAAAATAAGCGAGCATTCCTATTTCTAAGAAAGCCCGTTATTTTTTATTTAAAAGTATTATCTAGTAACCAATTTTTTATTTAGTTGTACTAAAATTATTGACTTTTATTGGTAAATTATGTTATTATATTTTCAACTTTACTTTTTAGAGAGGCTTTAATGTTTAAAAAATTAAATAAATTACTTTATTTCTATTTTATTTTTATTCTTATAATTTCTGTTCTTTTTATTCCCATTATTTATCGGTAGTGAAAATTTTTATATAACTCAAGATTATGACAGTTCTTCTATAACTATGTCTTCAGATTTTTTTGTTTGGCCTATTCCCGGTTATACTGTAATTTCTTCATATTTTGGTAATAGAAATAGTCCTACTGCTGGTGCTTCTAATTATCATTTAGGAATTGATATTCCTGCTCCAGAAGGTACTTATCTTTATGCAATTGATGATGGGCTTGTTACTTTTGCTTCTTGGGGTGCTGGTGGTGGCTATACTATTGTTTTACAACTTACAAATTATGAAAATATTTCTGTATCTTATTGTCATACATCTCCTATTATGTTCGTTGAGTATGGTGAATATGTTTCGAAAAAAGAAATTATTGGTATGGTTGGACCTAAAAATGTTTATGGCATCAATAATAACCCTTATAAAGATGAAAATGGAAATCCTACAAATGGTGCTACGACTGGAAGTCATCTTCATTTTGCCATAAAATTGGATGGAAAAAATGTTAATCCTTTAGATTACTACACTAATTAATATAAATCGTGAACTCTAAATAAAATAGATTTTGTGTCCACAATTATATTGATTACAATAAAAAATACAATAGTTTAATTTTATAAACTACTGTATTTATTCAAGATTTTACATATCGTCATCTTGATTTTTATTATTTTCTTGTTTTTTTGAATTCTCTTGTTCTTGTGTATTATATTTTACTTCTTCTTCATTTACTTGACTAGGTATTTCTTGTTCTTCCTCTTCTTCATAACATTGTTCTTTACATTTATTGCAACATCCATCACATTCTGATGAATCATTCCAATCTAGTTCTATTATATTATGGCAGTTTGGACATTCTATTTCACTTGAACTTTTTGATTCATTACTTATTATAAAATCTTCATCACAATAAGGACATCTTATTTCAAATTCATAGTCATTATCATGCATTTTATCGCCTTCATATTCTTCGTCATCATCTTCAATATATATGTCCTCTTCTATTCTTTCAAGTCTTCTTTGAATTTTTTTCATATTTCTATCTAATCTATCTTGCTTTTCTTTTATATTTCCATAGTTATTTCCTGATTCGATAAAATATGTCATTAAATCAAACAATTTTTCTTTAATATTATTTAATTCATTTTCGTCTTTAATATTTCTTTCTAAATCCCTACTTAGATCTTTGTACATTTTATTTAAGTCTGCCATAAAGTTTTCCTTTCAAACTCTTAAATTCTTTCTAAATATTCACCTGTTCTAGTGTCAATCTTAATTGTATCTCCGATATTTACAAACATTGGAACATTTATTTCTAATCCATTTTCTAATGTTGCTGGTTTTCCTGAAGTTGTTGCTGTATTTCCAGCAAATCCTGGTTCAGTATATGTTACTTGTAATTCTATAAACATTGGTGGTTCTACAGAAAATACATTACCTTTATATGAAAGAATTTTGCAATTCATATTTTCTTTTAAATATTTTAAGCTATCTCCTAATTGATCTTTATTTAAAGGTAATTGTTCATAAGTTTCATTATCCATAAAATAATATAAATCACCATCTGCATATAAATATTGCATATCTCTTTTTTCTATTTCTGCTCCTTGAAATTTTTCAGATGGGTTAAATGTTTTTTCTATAACACTTCCATTAATTACATTTTTTAATTTTGTTCTTACAAATGCTGATCCTTTTCCTGGTTTTACGTGTTGAAATTCAACAACTTTGTAAACATTTCCTTCTAATTCAAATGTTGTTCCATTTCTTAAATCTCCTGCTGTAAATACTGCTGCCATTATTATATCCTCCTTTTATTTTTTTATTCACTTTTCGCATAATATTTATTTTACACCAAAACAGCCCAAAAATCAAGTTTTTTTGTTAATATACTATTTTTTATTAATATAAGACTCTAATATATATACTGCTGCTATAGTGTCAACAAGCCCTTTTTTCTTTTTATTATCTACATTTAAAAAGTTCATTGTTTTATGTGCCTCAACAGATGTAAGCCTTTCATCAATCTGCACTATCTCTATTTTATTAAATCTCGATTTTAATTTATGTAAAAAATTTTCCGTCTCTTGTGTTCTTTTTCCCTTAGAGCCATCCATATTTATTGGTTTTCCTAAAACTATACAGTCTATTTCATATTGATTTAATAATTCTTCTATTCTTTTTAAAATTATTTTATCACTTCCATTAGAAGTAATCGTTTCTAATCCTTGTGCTGTTATTCCTAGCTCATCTGTTATTGCTACTCCAGTTCTTACGTCTCCATAATCTATTGCTAATTTTCTACTCATTTATTTTTCCTTAAAATTTTATTATTTTACCTCTATATATTCTTCAACCATTTTTTCTAAAAGCTCATCTCTTTCAATTTGTCTTATTAAATTACGTGCATCATTATGAGATGTTATATATGTTGGATCTCCTGATAAAATATATCCAACTATTTGATTAATTGGATTATATCCTTTTTCCTTTAATGAATTATATACTTCTTTAAGTATTTCTTTTGTTCTTTCATTTTTTTCTTTTTCAAAATTAAAACTTACTGTCTCATCTGTCGCCATAGTTTTCCTCCTTTATAGAGTACTTATCGTATCTTCATCTGATAAGTCTATATATTCTTCTATCTTTTTTAGTGCTCCATCTAATGATGTTCCCTTGTAATATGTAGAAATTGCTACTCTAATTTTTGGGCTTGCAATTATTTCTACATTTTCTATCTTTTCTTCATTTTCACTATTTATATTTTCATCAATAACATTTTCTTCTTGATCTTTATATATATAGTCATTTGCAGGTTTGATTTTTAAAGATTCAATTTGTCTTTTCATATTTTCCATAAAGTTCTTTACTCCACCAACATCTGCTCCTGAAAAGATAATTGCAAATTTTGGACCCATATATCTTACAAATAAATATTCTTTTGCAAGATTATTTCTTACAAATTGTGAAACCTGGGTAATTATATTATCTCCTGTTTTTCTACTAATTTCAGTATTTATATTTGGTAGATTTATTATCTTAAATATACAAATTGCTGATGTTGTATATTTATCAATTACTTTTTTGCCTTCTCCATATAAATATTCTGCTGATTTAAGTCCTGAATATAAATCATCTCTTACTATATTTTCTATTGTTGATTGATTTTCAACAGTCTTTAAAATCGTTACTATATTATTTCTTACAACTTCTAATATTGTCGTATCTATTTTGTCAAACTCGTGTGGTATACTTCCTTCTATTATCCAATATCCTATATAGACATTATCTACATATAATGGAAAGAATATTGCACATTTTGCCCTTCCAAATTCCATCTTTTGGTATGGCAATTTTTCATTTTCATTTTCGACTGTTACATATTTAGGAGTTGCTGTTCTTATACTATCTCCAAAAACTGGGTCACTTTGAAGATTTTTTAATGTCTCCCAATGTTTTCTGTCAACATTTGATGCTTTTATAACATATTCAGCTCCATCAAATACTACTATTGTAGAATATTTAATTGCATATTTATTTATTAATATATCATTGATATTTTCTAATTTTTCTTTTATTGTAGAGCTTTCACCTAAAGTATTCATAAATTCTTGAAGAACATTTAAGCTTGTTACTCTTTGATTTAGGTTTGAAAATGTATCAATTTTTTTATGAACTGAATAATTATATATCATTAGAATCATTACTATTGTTACTAATAATATTATAACGCCTAATACCAAAAGATATCACCTCTTTTTTTCTTAAAAATTATTTGTTCTCATTTTATTTAATGTATCATTTACATTGCTAGAAAATTGTGGTCCTTGAACTGCTGTATTTTTATTTTTTTTGTTTCCAAATAATCCACGTTTTTCTTCTGTTTTTACTTGTGAATTGTTATTATGGTTTCCTCCTGATATTAAAGGATAAACCATATTTTTTAATGTTTCCAAACTACTTATAAAGTTTTGTGAATATCCATTTAAATTTAAATTACACATTGCAATTGCTTCTAAGTATTTCGCATAAGTTTCCATTTCAAATGGTATAGTCACGCTTTTAATTGTTTGTGCATTAAATAAATCTCTTTGAAGTGTCATTGATGGTTCATTATATTTTGACATTCCACCAATTATCATTTTTTCATCTAATTTTTTTAATCTTACATATTTATTTATTATTACTCTTAATTTTGATTCATCTAATACATTCTTTAATTTTAAATCACTTAAAAATTGTGTTAATGGTTGTATTGTAAATGTATCCATTGATTGTATCAAATATATTTCATTTGCTTTTACAAAATATTCTATATTTGTACTGAAATCACAGTCTAGTAGTGTTATTTCAAAGTTATTAGATAATGTTTGAATTATAACATCTTGGTTTGATTCTTCTATTCCATCTGGTAAAGATGTAAATACTGTTAAATTTTTGTTTACATTTAATCCTGCTACAACACCATTTGATAAATTCTTTATACTATCTGCTGCTGTTTTCATTAAATTAGCATCATTATCAGTAAACATATAATATGAATTTTTATTTCTTGTCAAATCTAGTACAGCTGTTTTTACACCATTTTGAGAAAGTAGTTGTGCTAAATTATTTACTATAAATGATGTTCCGTTTTTACTTGTTCCAACAAATATTGCAATTTTTCCATTTCCAGCTATAACATTATTATTTACTGGAGTTGTATTTTGCATATTCATCAAATTGTTATCATTTAAAATGTTATTTTGATTATATTGCATATTATTTTGAGTAAATGGTATTTGGTTATCTTGTATTTGAGGATTATTTAACTCATTATTTAATTGGCTTTGTGGCATTTGATTATTTATTTCTGAGTTAAATTGATTTTGTTGTATTTGATTGTTGTTAATGTTTGAGTTTACTTGACTATTGCCAAATAAATTATCATTGTCATATATATTATTGTAAGGATTTTCAAAAGTATTTTGATTTACATTTTGCATATTATACAAATCATTGTTATAAATATTTGCATCTGTATTTTGCATATTATATAAATCATTATTATATATATTTGTATCTTCATTTGACAAATTATATAAATCATTATTGTTATTTATATCATTACTTTGCATATTATATAAGTTATTAATGTCATTATTAGTATTTGTGTGTTGAGATACTGTATTTTCTTCTAAATCTAAGTCAAAAAGGTTGGTATCACTACTTGAACTGTCTGTATTAGAGTTAGTATTTTCTATATTATCTTCAAATCCTGGTAAGAAATCATTACTAGAAGTACTTGTATTTTCTTCTATTGGACTAATACCAAATAAATCAACAGGCTCAGTTGGTTCTTCTAATCCTGGTAAAACATCATCAAAAGATTGCATTGGTGCAGGATTAGGAGTAGATACTGGGTTAAATTGATTTGTTTGTTCTGTCATATTAGGTATTGTTTGTGCATTTTGAGTTGAACTATCTAAAGATTCTCCTTGATTTGAAACTTCTACTTTCTTTGAAGGTCTTCCTCTTTTTCTCTTTACAACAGGCTCTACTGGCACATTTGATTCTATTCTTTGTCCTTCTGAATTATTTATTGCATTTGCTACAGTTGGCACAACTTGTACTTTTTTAGGTCTTCCTCTTCCTCTCTTTTGTTCTACATTAGGTGCTACATTTTCTAAATTATTATTGATATTGTTATCATTATCATTTATTAATGTTTGCATTCCTCTATCTACTCCTTGCAATTGATTTATATTTTGTTGCTTATTTAGTTCTGGATTTATTTGAGCATTTTGTTGTACATTTGATTGTTGATTAAATTGATTATTTGATTGTTGTGCATTTACTGATTGATTTACTGAATTTAATTGAGTATTTGGTTGATTAAACTGAGCTGTTTGTTGCATATTTGCTGATTGATTTGCAAATTGACTTTGTTGTGGATTTATTGCTTGATTTACTGGTACATTTGGTCTTTGATTATTTGATTGATTTATCGGCATACTTTGCTCTGAATTTACTTGTGCTTTAGCTATTGCATTTGGTTGTTGTACCTGCAAATTTCCTTGCATATAAGGTTGCATTTTTCTGTTTTGATCTATATTTTTAATTGCCTCAACTGGTCTTGGTTGTATAAAGTTTTGATTCATCGCTGGTTGTCTGTTTTGCATATTTCCTGTATTAACATTTTTATTAACATTTATTGTTGATGGAATTATTACTGGATTTGAAAGATTTGTTTTTTCTAAATCCTTTGTTAAAATATCTATTTTTCCTGGCTCTTTAGGATTTTGTTTATTATATGTTGTATAAGTTCCATTTGATAAAACCGTTCCGTTTGACATAAGTTTTTTGTATCTTTCTGAGTTAATTTCTAATATATCTTTTATGTCTTTTGGTAAAAAATTGATTATTAATCTTAACTGTGTATCATTATATTGCTCAGCTATTCTATCAAAACTTTCGACACATTTTTTTTCATTTGTTCCAATTTTTCTATAATGTGACAAGATATTTTGTATTTCTGTTTCGCTTACATCTTGATCATCTCCACGTTCATAAGCTCCAACATCATCTGCATCAATTTTATAATATAACTTAGCTTCTTTTTTATTACGAGGTTTATTTATTAAGTTACAAACTGTATCAATACTTCTGTCATTTCCAATTATTGCATTATAAATTCCTATTCCAAATAACTTAATTAATAATTGATTAGATTTTGTTCTTCTATCTGAGCATATAAAAATTATTGGAATATCTTCTCCTGTTGGCTTTGATGCCTCATCACTAATTGAATCCAATTTTTCGAACAAAAACTTATCAATTTCATCATAATTATTATTTGAAATAGGCTCTAAATCTTCTCCTATAACTATTGCGTCATAAAATTTATTTTTTTGTAATTCATTAATTATTGCATTAAAGTAATATACATTTTTATTAGTTATTATTTCTTTATATTTTTGTTGATATTTATCCATAACTGATTTTGTGATATTATCATTACTTACTGCAAATAAAACTCTCATTTGTTTAATCCTCCATACTTTTTTCTATCTCCAACCTTTTACTATAATTGCAAAAATTAATGGTAATACTTGACATATTACTAATAATGTTATTACTGCAATCATAGTATTAAATCCTTTGTAATGTGATTCTAGGTGTCTTATACCTATAACATATTGATATATAGCACTTATAGCTATTCCCAAAACTCCAAATGGGATACTATAAACTCTTACTTTATTTAATATATATGCAACTAAACCATATGTATCACTACCATATGTAGCTTTATAATCTTCTAATGATTGTAATTCTGTATCTTTTATTTCAACTAATTTGCTTTTTGTTTCATTTGATATTATCTCTCCTGTAGTATTTGCAGCATAACAAGATCCTATGCAAAATAAACTAAAAATACTAATAAATATCAAAAGACTAACTATTGTCTTTTTCATTATATATCCTCCTTTATATCTTATATAATAATACTACTTCTTTAATAAAATAGCAAGTAAAATTTTACAATTTATTATATAAATACATCATCCATTTATATACACCATTTGCCCAATTTTTATCTGAGGCATAAGATTTATTTACAGCAGTTAAAGTTGCACCTTTATAATATGTACCTACTGCTTGTTCACCATTATATATAGCAGTTCCTACCGGATTTAAATAATATTTAACTAATACCCTTGCAACTAAATCTATTCCTTCTGAATAAGTTTCAAAAGTAGCTGCACTTCCGGAAGGGTCTCTATCATAAGCACCATATCCAAATAAGTTTCTCTTATTTAGTGCTATTGATGATGTTCCCCACGCACTTTCATGTATTCCTATTGCTGCAACGAAAAGTCCATTTATATTGTATTGGCTTTCTACATAATAGAAATATTCTGCATTTTCAGTAAAAATATTCTTCTTATCATTTGGGTCATTTTCTAAAACTTTCTTAAATTGTTCTAATGTAAGACCACTTTTTTTATTTAATAACATACTAAATCCTAGATTTTGAGAAAGTTCTTCTCTTGTGTATTGATTATTATTTTCATCTCCATCACCTGTTCCATTTGGATCTAAATATGTAACACAATCTAAAGGTACCCATCCTGTATATCTTTCATAAGATACATAATACCAATCATCTTGTTTTGCTTTTAATGTTACTATGTCTCCTATTTTTATTGTAATAAGTTTTTGAGCATTCTCATTTGGTTCTACTCTTACAGCTAATGTATTTGAGGTTACTTTTAATGTGTCTCCAACTATTGGCACATAATTATTTGAATATGCTGCTGTACCTATTTCTACTATTTTATCTATTGAAACTTTTTTTATTTCGGAAGATAATTGCTCTTCAGATATTAGTTCTCCATTTTTATATATCTTTTTTATAATGGCATCTTTTTTTCCATCTTGACCTTCTTGTATTGTTTGTATTTTTCCTTTTGCTAATAAATCATTTTGTCTATATATTGTTGTAAACTCTATATCTGCTTCTTGTTTTTCGATTTTTTCTGTTACAGTTTCTGCTTCATTATTTGAAATAACATCTTCTATATTAATTGATTTAGATTTATCCTGTTTTGTAATAGGAACTTTTATTTCTAGTAAAGATGTATCTGCACTTCTTTCATAAGCATACGAATTTGTCCTGATTTTTGAAATAGCAAAAATAATAGCTATAACTGTGGCTATGGCTATTACTATTAAAATTATGTATTTAACTAATTTGTGCTTTTTTTTCATACTTCTTTACCTACTTATATTGTAAACTTTATTGCACTTTTTGTCAATTATTGAAATAAAGATATTTTAATAAAATTAATTGATTGACAATAAATTTTATGATACAATTTCTATATATGTATGAAAAGGAGGATTTTAACCTTTTATATGAATAAAAAAGAAACAATAGAAATAGTAAAAAAATTAAAAGAAATGTACCCAGATGCAAAATGTAGTCTTGATTTTAATACACCTTTTGAAATGCTTGTTGCTGTTTGTTTATCTGCACAATGTACTGATGACAGAGTAAATAAAGTTACTCCTAAACTTTTTAAAGTTTATGACACACCTAAAGATTTTGCTAATTGCGATTTAGAAACTTTGGAAAGTCTTATACATTCTTGTGGATTTTATAAAAATAAAGCTAAAAATCTTAAAGCTGCTGGTCAAAAAATTATAAAAGACTTTAATGGTAATGTTCCTCAAACAATGAATGAGCTTATTACAATTCCTGGTGTAGGTAGAAAAAGTGCAAATGTAATAATGCTTGAAGCTTTTGATAATCCTCAAGGAATCGCTGTTGATACACACGCCAAAAGGTTAGCTAATCGTTTAGGATTTTCTAAAGAATCTGACCCTTTAAAAGTAGAAAAAGACCTTTTAAAATTAATTCCTAAAGAATATTGGAAAGATGTAAATCACATATTTATATGGCATGGAAGAAAAATTTGTTCTTCTCAAAATCCTAAATGTGATAAATGTTTGCTTAAAGATTTATGTCAAAAATTTAAAATAAACTGAGAACATTACATTCTCAGTTTTTTTGTGACTGTTATTAATAATCTAATTTCATTGATTTTTTTACTTTTTCCATTGTTTGTTTTGCTACACTTCTTGCATGTGATGTTCCTGACATAAGTATATCCATTACTTCTTTTGGTCTTTCTTCATAATAATTTCTTTTTTCTCTTATTGGTTTTAAAGTATTATTTATATTTTCTATTAATTGTTTTTTGCATGCAACACATCCTCTTTTTCCTGCTTTGCATTCTTCGCATACATTTTTACAAGTATTTTCATCACTAAATAATTTATGATAATAATATACCATACATACATCAGGATTTCCTGGGTCATCCTTTTTTATTCTTGCTGGATCTGTTAATGCTGACATTACTTTTTCTGTTATAGTTTGCAAATCATCTGAAAGATAAAGTGCATTTCCTAATGATTTACCCATCTTTACATTACCATCTAAGCCTTTTATTCTAATGTTTTTACTCATTACAGCAACTGGTTCTCTTAAAGTTTCTCCATATATTGAATTAAATTTTCTTACTATTTCCCTACATTGCTCGATTAATGGAAGTTGATCTTCTCCTACTGGTACATAACTTGCATCAAAAGCTGTTATATCTGCTGCTTGACTTACTGGATAACCTAAAAAACCATATGTAACACTCTCACCAAATATTTCTTTTTTCTGTGCTATTTCTGTTTTTACAGTAGGATTTCTTTGAAGTCTTGCTATTGTTACTAAATTAGAATAAAATACTGTAAGTTCTGCAATTTCCTGAATTTTTGATTGTAAAAATATATTTGCTTTAGTAGGATCTATTCCAACTGATAAATAATCTATAACTATTTGTGATACATTTTGTTTTACTTTATCTGGATTATTAAAGTTATCTGTTAAAGCTTGAACATCTGCAACTTCTATATATGTTTCAAATTTATCTTGAAGTTCTACTCTTGATTTTAATGATCCAAACAAATGTCCTATATGTAATCTTCCAGTTGGTCTATCTCCTGTAAGTATCCTTTTTGATTTATCTGGCTTTATATCATTAATACTTATTTTTTCATCATCTATTGAATTTTCCATTTTTATTTTTTCACCTTTCTTAATATATTTTCATTTTTTTCAAAAATGTTTATTAATTATAACTTAGTGTATTTTAATTTTAAATTTCTTCTGCTGTTAGCTTTATCAATAAGTCCATGTTATCATCTTCTGCTGATTTATTTTTTCTTATTTCTCCACATTTGTCGCATTTATAGATAATTACATATCCTTTTTTAGAATTTAATTCTACTTTTATAGGTCTTAATATACCATGACATTCTTCTTGTCTATCTCCTGGCATTTTATCTACATGCTTTGAGCATAAACATTTTGGGCAATGGTCTCTTGACGTATATCCTAACTTTTCAACTTTATTTCCACAGTTTTCACAAATAAAACCTTCATCATTTTTTGTAAATTGTTTCATTTTCTTACCTTTATTTTCTTCTATTTTTCTAGTAAATAACCAATAAAATTATAGCTACTTACTTCTTTAGTTATTTCATTATAACTAATATAAATTGATTCTAATATTATTTTTCTATTTTCATCTACAATTATTTCATTCATATATTTAAAATCACTATCAATTGAATTTTTATGTTGTATAACTTTTTCTATAAAGTTTAGCATATTTACATCAGCAACTTCTTTATCATTACTTGTTTTAAATGACACTTTTTTAAATATTTTATCTATTGTAACTTCTTCTCCTTTTGAATCATATCCACTTAAACTTGATAAATTATATGAACTTGCACTTACATTATATACCCTTTTATATCCTTCAACTGTCATATAATCTAAATTACTATCTGCACTAATATATTCATTATTTTTTGAGCTATATTCATATATAAGAAGATCTCCTTCTTCTTTATTTTTCAATTCATAATTTTCAATATATTTTTGGCCTATTACTGAATCTTCTAAATAATAATATGCTCCATATAATTTAGACTTTTCTTCTTTACTTAGGTTTTCTTTTGAATCATATTTTTTTAAGATATTATATTGACTTAAGGCAGATACTTTAAACATATTTGCAAAAGGCACTAAAGTTGAAACTACTGTAAGAATAGCTATTACTAATAAACTTATTTCTATTTTTGATTTATTTTTAATGTATATTATTGTATAAATTATTTCAAAAATAATCAACATTACACATAAGTATCTTGCCTCTGTTATACCATTTTCACCAATTCTTACCCCTATTGAATACATTTGCAAAAATATAAATGGTATAAATAATAATGGCATTTTATTATTTATTTTATCAAATGTTTTTTCTTCATTAAATGATGAGCACATTGTCCATATTGGCAAGCCTATTACAAAAAGTGCTGCAAGAATTCTAAATATTTGGTTAGATGGTATATCTCTTAATATTAATATTTTTAATATGTATATATAAATTATTGCAAAAGCTACCATTACTAATGTTCCTAATATATATTTTATAACTACTTTTGCAAATTTACCTATTTCTCCTTGTTGATTATATAAAGAATATATGACTGTCGGAACATAATACATTCCTAACAATAATATCTCTATTCTACCTAGCAATATATAATGTCTTCCATTTAATATTAAAAATATAAATATTGATGTAATAATCAAAAGGCCTATTGCTAAAATTCCATATATTAAGCTCGTTTTAAAAATACTTACTACAACACTTGTTAAATAACTTCCAAAGCTTTTTTCTGATTTTTTAAAGTTATAATATATACTTAAAATTATTAATGATATTACATAACAACAAATTACTCTACTTACAAAATGTATAAATATTTCATTTGATAGACCAAATACAGGACCTTTTGTGTAAATTGAAATTGTTGAAATAGCTGACCATATTATAGCTAATATATACCATATAATTTGATTTTTCTTTTTATTTGATACCGTTTCTATTAGAAATGTTGTAATTGCAAATATTGATGTAAATGTTGCTATTCTATTTATTACTTGCCAATCTACATTATTATTTCCTATACATATTGCATAAATCACAGTTAATATATAAATTGATATTGTTGTAACTGGAAATTTTTTTATGCTTTCTTTTAGCATAGTTAATAATTTTTCTACTTTTTCTTTTATCATTATTTTTTCCTCACATTATATAAATTATTTTTTTCACATAAAAATATTTCCAATTATAGATGCACCAGCGATAGAAATTAGTGGACCATATATGTAACCAATTCCACTCGCCAAAAAACATTTTATAGTCACAATATTATTGTTTTTTTCTTCTTTTCTCTCTTGTATACCAATTTTATACATTATCTTCGGTATATTATATATGCCAAGCCATAATATTTCTATTCCAAAAAATATGGACATTTGTTTTGCAAGTTCTGAATGTGGATCATCACCACTAAAAGCACATGCCACTATTATAACTAAAAATTTTGTGATTACAAATATAGTATATGGTAAACCAGTTTTTATACTAAATTTGTCTTTAAATCTTTTTTTATGTTCTATAATAATAGATATTAACCAGCATATTGGTAAAATAATCAAAAGTCTTGATAATATACCATATATTATATCAAACATTTCAGTATCTGTATTAGCAAGTGGTGCTATATACCAACCAAATCCACTTAAAGTTAGCATAAAAGTAATAATCATTGTAATAGGAAACTTTTTTACATCTTCTTTTATCATTTTAAATATATTAAATTCATTTAATATTTTTTTCATAATTTTCCTTTTCTTTTTACATTTTATATTATAATAATTAGTACTCAAAAACACTTCCACCTATGAATTCTCTTAGTATTGAGTTATTTGGTATTGGGCTTTCATCTTCTATTACTTTAAAATACTCTAAAAAGGAGATTAGTCTTTTTGCCTCTGAATATTCTTTTCTATCTTTATCTATTTGTTTTAGCAAAGGAATGGCATATTTTGATAAAACTGCAAGTTCATACACTAGTGAACTATTAAACATAGCATCCGCTTCTTCTTGATATGGAAAAATATTTTTATTTTCTCCATTATTTACTGATGGCCATCTTGAAATTGTATCTAATGCTGAATAACTTCTATAATTATAATCTCTTACTATTCTTCTTACAAGCCTTGTGTCTGTTGTTGAAATTCTATTATAATAATCTACATTTAATACAGTTAAATCACTTATATAAATTTTAAATTTATTTTCCTTTGGAATAGATGCTGTTAGTTTATCATTTAAGCTATGAATTCCTTCTATTACAAGTATTTCATCATCTGCTAAATTCAAAAAATGCTTTCCGTCATATCTTTTTGTTCCTTCTTTGAAATCAAATGTTGGAATTTCTACTGTTTCTCCATTTATTAGTCTAGTTAAATGATTATTAAATAAATTTAAGTCTAAGGCTTCTATTGTTTCAAAATCATATTCTCCATTTTCATCTACTGGAGTATCTTTTCTTTCCACAAAATAATTATCTGTTCCAATTGTTACTGGCTTTAGACCATTTACTTTAAGTTGAATTCCAAGTCTTTTTGCAAATGTAGTTTTTCCTGATGAAGATGGTCCTGCAATTAAAACCATCTTTAATCCTTTTTTCTTAGCAATCTTATCTGCTATTTCTGCAATCTTTTTTTCTAAAAGAGCTTCTGATGTAAGAATTAAATCTTTTCCCCCATCTTTTTCAACTCTACAATTTACGTGATATATTGTTTTTACATTCATAAGCGAATTTATATCATCATATTCTTTTAAAGTAGATAAAAATTTCTTACTTTCTTTAAATTCTCCCAGTTCTTGTGGATTTGAGCGATTTGGATATCTAACTAAAAAACCTGTTTTATATTTTTTTATATCTAATACATCTATAAAACCTGTTGAAATCGGCATAACTCCGTAAAAATAGTTATAATAATCTTCACAAAAATAAAGTGTTACAGTTTCTTTTTCTTCGTTTCCTAATTGAAGAATTCCTCTTAAAGTATTTTCTTTTTCAAAAAATGTTTTTGCCTCTTCTTTTTCTAATTCTTTTTTTGTTATTGGTAAATCTTTTTCAACAATTTCTTGCATTCTACTTCTAACTTTTTCAATCATTTCATCTGTTAGCTCCATATTATCAAGTTCGCAAAACATTGAATTTGATAGTTGAAAATTTACTATAACTTGCGCATCTGGATAAAGTTCATGAAAAGCTTTTGCCATTATGAACAATGCTCCTCTAATATAAACCATTAGACCATCTTTACTTGTAACATCTAAAATTTCTACTTGATCTCCTTCATTTATTTCATAATCAAGTGGTTTTACTTCATTATTACATTTACATGCAATAATTTTTTTTGGAGATATTTTAACATTTCTATTAAACATATCAACAACTCTTTTAATACTGCTATCCATCCCAACTTCTTTACCTTGATAAAATATTTTCATAAGTATTTTCCTTTCCATTAAAAAGTTTATTTCATTTTTTCTTTAATCTTCGATAAAATATTTAAAGCATCTATTGGCGTTACTTCTTCTAATTTTACCAAATCTAATTCATGAGCTATTTCTGCTAATTTATAATTATACATACTAAGTTGTCCTTGTTCTTCTTGTCTTTCTGATTTTGTTTTATTTCCTTCTTTAAAAATACTTTTTCTTTCTAAGCTTTTTAGTATTTCATTTGCTCTTAAACTTACATCTTTTGGAACACCAGCAAGCTTTGCGACATGAACTCCATAGCTTTCATCTGTTCCACCTTCTAAAATTTTTCTTAAAAATATTACATCTTCTCCTCTTTCTTTAACTGCTACGTGATAATTTTTAGTTCCTTCTAATGTACCTTCTAATTTTGTAAGTTCGTGATAATGAGTTGCAAATAATGTTTTTGCTTTAATTTTAGAGATATACTCTGCAACAGACCAAGCTATTGACATTCCATCATAAGTTGATGTTCCTCTACCTATCTCATCAAGTATTACTAAACTTTTAGATGTAGCATTTTTTAAAATAGTAGCAACCTCCATCATTTCAACCATAAATGTACTTTCACCCATACTTAAATCATCTGATGCACCTACTCTAGTAAATATCTTATCTACCACTCCAATATGTGCCTCTTCTGCTGGAACAAAGCATCCTATTTGTGCCATTAATGTAATTAATGCTACTTGCCTCATATAAGTAGATTTTCCTGCCATATTTGGTCCTGTTATTATATTTAATCTATTTTCATTACTGTCTAAGTATGAATCATTTTCAACAAAAGCTCCTGTTTCTAATATTTTTTCTATAACAGGATGTCTTCCATTTTTAATATCTATTATGTCTGAATCATCAACTATTGGCATTGCATAATTTTGGTCTTTAGCGACAATCGCAAATGAGCAAAGAACATCTATTTTAGAAATTATATTTGCTGCAAGTTGTAATCTTCTTACATTTTTTTCTATTTCATCTCTGATGTTAGAAAAAATTTCATATTCCAAATTTACAATTTTGTCTTGAGCTCCTATAATTTGATTTTCTAAGTTTTTAAGTTCTTCTGTAATATATCTTTCACCTGTTGTTAAAGTTTGTTTTCTAATAAATCTGTCTTGTGGTACTTTATTTACAAAAGATTTACTTACTTCTATATAATAACCAAATACTTTATTATATCCTATTTTTAGTGTTTTAATTCCTGTTTGCTCTTTTTCTTTAGTTTCAATGTCTAATAAATATTTCTTACCATTGGTCGTAACATCAATTAGTTTATCTACTTCCTCATTATAGCCTTTTTTTATAATTCCACCTTCTTTAATTGTTATTGGTGGATCATCAATAATTGAAATATTAATTAAATTATAAATATCATCTAATGTATCTAATTGCATATAAAGATTATGTAATAAATTTGATTTAACACCTCTTATAGTTTCTTTGAGGTCTGGTAATTGTGAAATAGAATTTTTAAGTGATATTAAATCTCTTGCATTTGCTGTTCCATAAGAAATTTTTCCAGCTAATCTTTCTATATCATATACATTTTTTAAAGATTCAATTATATCATCTCTTAATACATCATTTTCTTTTAATTCTTTAACACTATATAATCTGTCATTTATATCATTTACATCAACAAGTGGATCTGAAATCCATCTTCTTAAAAGTCTTCCTCCCATTGATGTTGATGTTTTGTCTAGAACCCATAAAAGAGTTCCTTTTTTTGATTTATCTCTTAATTTTTCAGTAAGCTCTAAATTTCTTCTTGCATTAATATCTAGAGCCATATATTTTGTAGATTCATACACTACAATTTTATTTAAGTTTTCTGGTTTTTCTTTTTGTGTATCTTCTATATAATGTAGCAAACCATTTATTGCCTGAACTGCTAAAGTCTTTTTTTCAAAATTTTTATAATCTTCTCCTTCTTTATTTACAACACTAGCTATATTAAATATATTTTCTAAATCAGATGAAAAAATTTCATCTTCCTTTTCTGAAATATAGCAATTAAATCTTTGATTAATAATTTTTATTTCTTCTAAAGAATCTTTAAGCATTGAATTGATAATTAATTCAGATGGATTATATCTTGAAATTTCATCTAATAATTTTTGAAAATTATTATCTTCTTTTATTTCTGTTGAATAAAAATCTCCAGTAGAAATATCGCAAACAGCCATACCAAAGAAAATACCTTCTTTGTAAATGCTCATTATAAAATTATTCTTTTTTTCTTCTAGTATATTTCCATCTAAAATTGTACCTGGTGTTACAACTTTGATTACATCTCTTTTTACTATTCCTTTTGTTTGTTTTGGGTCTTCTAATTGCTCGCAAATTGCTACTTTATAACCTTTTTCAACTAATCTATTTATATACACATCTGCTGCATGAAAAGGAACACCACACATAGGGGCTCTTTCTTCTTGTCCACAATTTTTTCCAGTTAAAGTCAATTCTAGTTCTTTAGAAACCTTTATTGCATCATCAAAAAACATTTCATAGAAATCGCCTAATCTATAAAATAATATACAATCTTTATATTCATTTTTAGTTGTTAAATAATGTTGCATCATAGGTGAAAATTTATCAAAATCAAATTCAGATTTTCCATTTATTTCATCTTTATTTTCAATTTCTGTCTCTTCTTTTAAGTCTGACATTTTTTAGTTCCTTTCATATTGCATAAATTTTTTTATTTACATTTGCATTATATACTATGATTGCTTATAAATCAAGCAATCATAAATAGTTTTTAATATGCTATTAAAATTAAATAATATAGCATAGTTTTTAATACTTTATTATTACTATGCTATATTACTTTTTTATTTCTTAATAATTATTTCATTTATTTCTTCTTCATCTATTCCTGTTAAATCTGATATATATTTAACATCTTTTCCTTCTTTAATTAATTTTTTTGCTATTTCCATTGCTCCTTGTTTTATTCCTTGCTCTACTCCATCTTTATAGCCTGCTCTTCTTATTGCTTTTTCATCCATTATAGCTTTTTGTCTTAAGAAAGCTAGTCTTTGCATTTTTTCATCTTCACTCATTTCTTTTACTGTTATTACGCATTCTTTTATGTCCTTATTTTCTTTCATAATCTCTTTTACCTCCCTTGAGTCTGGATTATCTAGAACTAGCATCCATTGTGCCTTTTGGTTAGTCTTGTCTTTTTTATATTCTTTTAATGCTTTCTTTAAATTTATTATATTTATTTCTATCAAGTCTGTCAATATTTTTGCACGATTTTTCGTCTCTATTAGTTTCCATTTTGTTTCCATATTATCAATATTTTTCGACAAAAAGCTCCATAAAAATGGAGCTTCTTAAATTATATTATTTAATTATACTACCTTTTAAATACCATTGATGCTCAGAGATAATTTTAACATTTATAATTTTGCCTACTAAATCATCTGTTCCTTCAAAGTTAACTACTTTATTAGATTCTGTCCTTCCTGTTAGCATTTTATCATTATTTTTGCTTTTTCCTTCAACTAATATTTGTACTTCTTTTCCAAGATAGTTCTCATTTTGCACTTTCATTTGATTTTCTACTAACTCTTTTAATCCATCAAATCTTTTATGTTTAATCTCTTCTGGAATTTGATTTTCCATTTTATCAGCAACTGTTCCTATTCTTCTTGAATATATAAACATAAAGACTTGTTCAAAATTTACTTTTTGTACTACATCTAAAGTATCTTCGAAATCTTCTTCTGTCTCGCCTGGAAAGCCAACTATTATATCTGTTGAAAATACTATTTCTGGTATTTTATTTTTTATTTTTTCTGCTAATTTAATATATTCTTCTTTGGTATATTTTCTATTCATTTCTTTTAAAACTCTAGTGCTTCCTGATTGAAGTGGA
The DNA here is from genome assembly GCA_947628015.1 of uncultured Clostridia bacterium. Lineage (GTDB taxonomy): Bacteria > Bacillota > Clostridia > TANB77 > CAG-508 > CAG-793. The sequence goes on along the minus strand of CANQYG010000008.1, from coordinate 1,612 downwards.
AGATGTATTTGCTTGCATATATGCTTTGAATTTTTTATTGCATCTATAACATCATCTGTAAAATCTTTTGGATGTGGTGAAATAAATCTTATTCTTTCAATACCTTCAATTTCATCTAGTGCAATTAAAAGTGTTGCAAAAGAATTAACTATCATTTCTTTACCATTTGCTATAACTTTAAAATTAACTTCCTCACCTTTTGCTTTTTGGCTTACTAAATATGAGTTAACATTTTGGCCAAGTAACATTATTTCTTTATAGCCATTTTTTGAAAGTCCTACTACTTCATCTATTATATCTTGTGGATGTCTGCTTCTTTCTCTTCCTCTTACATAAGGTACAATACAATAACTGCAGAAATTATTGCATCCATTCATAATTGTAACTGAAGCTTTTATTTTATCATCTCTAGAAATTGGAAGACCTTCTATTATTTGTCCATCTATATTAATTATATCTCGCACTTTTTTATTTTTATTTAAAGCTTCATATAAATCTTGTGGCAATTTATTTAAAGTATGTGTTCCAAAAATTATATCAACATAAGGATAACTTTGCTTTATTTTTTTTGTAATATGCTCTTCCTGCATCATACAACCACCAATTGCTATAATTGTGCCATTTTCTTCTTTTAGTTTTTTAACTTCTCCTATTTTTCCAAATAGTCTTTCTTCTGCGTTTTCTCTAACACAGCAAGTATTAAATAACACTAAATCAGCATCTTTCATTTCTAGTGTTTTTTCATAATTCATATTTTCTAACATTCCTGCTATTTTTTCTGAATCATTTTCATTTAATTGACATCCCATTGTCAAAATATAATATTTTAATTTTTTATTTTCATTTATTTTTTTTACTTTTTCTATATATATTTTTTCTTCTTCTATTTCTTTTACTTGCACTTAAATTTTCTCCTTTTAGACATTTGTTCTATTTTATTACATTTTCGGAGTTTTTTCAATAGAAATTTCTGGTTTATTTTGAAAAAAAGAATAGCTTTTCACTATTCTTTCTTTATATTTATTTAATTCCATATTTTTTCTTGAATTTATCTGCTTTTCCACCTGTTGTTTCTTTTCTTAAATTACCAGTCCAAAATGGATGACATTTTGAACATATATCAACTTTTAAATCTTTTTTTGTTGAATTTGTTTTCATTACATTTCCACAAGCACATGTTATTGTTGCTTCATTATATTCTGGGTGTAATCCTTCTTTCATAAATGTATTCACCTCTTTCTTTATTCAGCTTTTTTAGCTATAATTTCTGTTCCATCATAGTATCCACAACTTGGGCATATTCTATGTTGCATAATTAATTTATGGCAATGTGGACATTCTACTAAATTTTTATTCTCTAGTTTCCATGTTGATCTTTTTAGATGAGTTCTTGCTTTTGACCATCTTCTTTTTGGTTGTGCCATTTTAATCCCTCCTTAATGTTTTATTTATATATGTCTTTTATCTCTTTTAACTAAATCACTTTCTAATTATACTTTCTTTTATATAATTTGTCAAGCACTTTCTATATTTTTTCAGGGTAATTTCATCGAATATTACAAATTTGTAATATTTCTAATAACTTCCAATAACAAATTATCATTAAGTAAAC
>CANQYG010000007.1 GCA_947628015.1 uncultured Clostridia bacterium | reverse complement strand
TTTGCAAAGTGCATTTTTTGCACATTGCTTTTTTCATCTAATTCTTGTTCTTTAAATATGTTATTGATATGTTTTGTAATAACAGTTCTATCTTTACCAAACAATTCTGCTATTAAGTCTTGTGTTAACCATAAATCGTCATTAATAAGTAGAACATTTACTTTTACATCTCCATTTTCATCTGTATAAATTAAAAAGTCTTTTTTTATTAAATTTTTATTATTATTTTGCAATATATAGCTTCCTTTCTTTAAAAATATTTAATTTTCTATTGACTTTTTTACAGCTTAAAATGTTGTTGTATTAATGGTCTGCAAGTGGCTTCATTGTTGGGAATAATAATACATCTCTTATTGATGGTGAATCTGTCAAAAGCATAATTAATCTATCTAATCCAATTCCTAAACCTCCAGTAGGTGGCATTCCTATTTCTAAGGCATTAACGAAATCTTCATCCATCATACCAGCTTCTACATCTCCGTTAGCTCTTGCTTCTGCTTGTTTCTTTAATCTTTCATATTGGTCTATTGGATCATTTAATTCTGAATAAGCATTTGCATATTCTCTACCACCAATGAAAAGTTCAAATCTTTCTGTAAGTTCAGGAATATCTTTTTTCTTCTTTGTAAGAGGAGAAACTTCAATTGGGTAATCCATTATAAATGTTGGTTGAATTAATGTTTCTTCAACAAATGTTTCAAAGAATTCATTTATAATATGTCCTCTTGTCTTTTTTCCATCTTCAAGTTCTACATGTTTTTCATTAGCAATTTTTTGTGCTTCTTCGTCTGTTTTTATTGTGTTGAAATCTACTCCTGTTTCTTTTTTTATTGCATCTATCATTGTTATTCTATTCCAAGGTGGTGTTAAATCAATTTCTGCACCTTGATATGTTATTTTTGTACTTCCTGTAACTTTTATTGCTAATTTTGAAATAATTTCTTCTGTTATATCCATCATATCATTATAATCTTCATAAGCAGAATAAAGCTCTATATTTGTAAACTCTGGATTATGTTTTATATCCATACCTTCATTTCTAAAGTTTCTGCATATTTCATATACTTTATTGAATCCACCAACAATTAATCTTTTTAAGTTTAGTTCTGGTGCTATTCTTAAGTACATATCTAAGTCTAAAGTATGATGATGTGTTTCAAATGGTCTTGCTGCATCTCCTGTTATTAAATTATTTAATATTGGTGTTTCAACTTCTAAGTATCCTTTTTCATCTAATATTTTTCTTAATTCTTTTATTATCATTGTTCTTTTTATAAATGTTTCTTTAACTTCTGGATTTACTATTAAATCTACATATCTTTGTCTATATCTTAAATCTGTATCTTTTAATCCATGGAATTTTTCTGGTAATGGTTTTAATGATTTTGTAAGAAGTTCTACTTTTTTTGCATGAATTGAAATTTCTTCAGTTCTTGTTTTAAAAACAAATCCTGTAATTCCAATTATATCTCCAATATCATATTCCTTAAAATCTTGATAAGATTCTTCTCCCAATTCATTGATACTAACATAACTTTGTATTCTTCCATCTTCATCTTGAATATGACAAAAAGAAGCCTTTCCCATTATTCTTTTTGCCATTATTCTTCCAGCTATAGTTACATCTTTTTGCTCTAATTCTTCATAGTTATCCACAATTTGTTTACTTGTGTGTGTTCTTACAAATTTTGTAACTTCAAATGGATTTTTTCCAGTTTCTCTCAGTTTATCTAATTTTTCTCTTCTTACTTGCATTAGATGATTCATATCTAATTCTACATCTTGAACATTTTCATTATTATTTTCTTGCATAATTTTTCCTTCTTTCTATCTCTTTTTAATAAGCCTAATTATATCTTAAATTAAGCATTTTGTAAATAATTTTAACTAAAAATAATCGTTGTAGAATTCTTTTTGCTTAACCTTGTAGTACTATTTTCTGTCAACGATTATTTTAGTAAATTATTTTATTTCATTAAATTATATTTTTTATTTATATCTAACATAAGTTACATATTCATAATCATAAGGATTTTTTTCATCTTTTAAACCCTTTTCTTTTGAAACTATTTTCCAATCTTCCATATTAATTTCTGGAAAAGATACATCACCTTCAAAGTCTTGATTTATTTCAGTTATGTACATTTTACTGCAATATGGCATAAGAAGCTTATACATTGTAGCACCACCAATTACAAAATTTTCTTCTTGATCTTTAATGTACTTATCTAGCATTGAAATATCTTCTAAAACTTCAACATTTTCATCTTCAATATTCATCTGTGCATCATTGCACAATATTATATGATGTCTATTTGGTAATACTCTTCCTAAAGATTCAAAAGTTTTTCTACCCATAATTATAGTATGTCCAGTTGTTAAACTTTTAAATCTTTTTAAATCTTCTGGAATATGCCAGATTAATTTATTATCTTTTCCTATTATATTATTTTTTGCTTTTGCAACAATTAAACTTAACATTATTTTTTCTCCAATACAATTTTATTCAGCAACTGGAATTTTTCCAAGTTTTATATCTTTATTATAATCATAATTAATAACTTCAAAGTCTTCTACTTTTAAGTCATAAAAATTATTACTATCATTATGAATAATAAGTTGTGGAGATACATCCATAGGCTCTGCCTCAATTAATTTTTCAATTAATGGAATATGTCTATCATAAATGTGGCAATCTCCAATATTATGAGTAAGAGTTCCAACTTTTAAGCCTGATACTTTAGCAAACATATGTAGTAAAGCAGCATATTGCATAGTATTCCAACCATTTGCAGCAAGCATATCTTGTGAGCGTTGATTTAAAATTAGGTGAAGTTTTCCATCCTTTACTAGCCATTGAGTTCCATACGCACAAGGCTCTAAATTCATATCTTTTAGCTCTTCATGGTTAAATAAATTTGTAACAATTCTTCTACTAGCAGGATCATGTTTTAATAGATATAATACATAATCTACTTGATCCATTTCTTTAATTCCTTCTTTTGTTTTAAAAGAATATTTCTTAGCAAATTGGTATCCATAAGCTTTTCCAATTGAGCCATTTTCATCTGCCCATTGATCCCATATGTGAGAGTTAAGATCATTTATGTTATTAGACTTCTTTTGCCAAATCCATAATATCTCATCTATTGCTCTTTTTACTGTATTAGTATTATTTCTTAATGTAATCATTGGAAATTCTTTTTCTACATCATATTTATTTGTAACACCTACAATTGAAATATAATTAGCCTCACTTCCATCTTCCCATCTAGTTCTAACACCAGTTCCTTCTGAAGAATATCCATGTGCTAGTATTTCTTTACATGTATCTATAAAATTTTTATCAGCTTCAGTCATATTTTGTCTCCTTTTACAATAATTTTTCTAATAATATCACACCTATTTTTTATTGTAAATAAAATTTATAAGAAAATTTTTCTATAGATATTATGCAGACTTTCTAAGTTCTAGTGCATGTTTTTTTGCAATATCAGTAACATCTCCATTAGATATTCTAGCTATCTCATCTATTATTTCATCTTCATCTAATCTTCTTATTTCAGTATGAGTTCTTTGTTTATTTATAGCTTTACTAATAAAATAATTGTAATCACCTTTGGCAGCAATGCTTGGTTGATGTGTAATACAAATAACTTGATGATTTTTCCCTATTAGTTTTAATTTTTGACCAACTGATTTTGCTGCTTTTCCACTAATACCTGTATCTATTTCATCAAAAATTAAAATTGGTGTACTATCAGTATCTGCAAGGGCTGTTTTTATAGCAAGCATAATTCTTGACATTTCTCCTCCAGATGCAATTTTAGAAAGTTCTTTTGCATCTTCACCTAAATTAGTAGAAATTAAGAAATTTATATTATCTAAACCTGTTTTATTAAATTCTTCAATTTGTTTTATATCTATTATAAATTTAGAATTTGGCATTTCTAAATCATTTAACTCAACATTAATTTTATTAGATAAAATTTCACTTGCTTTAAGCCTTAAGTTATGCATTTTATCTGCTTTTTCTTTCATTTGATTTGTTATAGTTTCTATCTCTTTTTTTATTTTTTTATTTACTTCGTCTAGATTGTTAATTCTATTAATTTCTTCTTCGATTTTGTTTTTGTAATCTAGAATTTCCTCTATGCTATTTCCATATTTTCTCTTAAGCGAAAATATTAAATCTAATCTTTCTTCTATTTCATTTTGTTCATTTTCATCATAAAACATATCAGAATCTAAATCACTTATATCTCTAGAAAATTCTTCTAATTCATAATATATATTTTTAAGTTCTTCTAATTTCTTACTATAAATTTCATCAAAACTTTCTATTTTTTCTAGGGCTTTTATGCTATTGTTTACAGTTTCTACCGACTTGCTTATGTTTTCATTTGTATCATTTAAACCTTTTGATATTTTTTCAAAATTAATAAATAAATTTCTCTTTTCGCTTAAAGATTCTTCTTCTCCATTTTTTAACTTTGCTTTATCTATTTCATCAAATTCATATTGAAGAAGGTCTAATCTTCTTTGCTTTTCTTTTTCATCTCCTAAATTTTCTTTAAGCTTTCTTTTTAAATCATTATATTTATAAAATAAGTCCTTATATTCCTTTTTAATATCTAGTAATTTTTCTCCTGCAAAATCATCTAAATATTTTATATGATATTTTGAATTTAATATTTTTTGATTATCATTTTGACCGTGAATATCAATTACTGAATTCATAAACTCTTTTAATTCAGCAACAGTAACTAACCTACCATTAATCTTGCAAGAATTTCTTCCATTTGAATGAATTTCTCTACTTACAATTACATTTCCATCAATTGCAAGTTCATTTTCTGGTAAAAATAAATTTAGCTCAATAAAAGAATATTCCTCACCTTTTCTTATTATTTCTTTTGAAAATCTACTGCCAGAAATGAAGCTAATTGCATCAATTATTAATGTTTTTCCAGCACCAGTTTCTCCTGTAAATACATTAAATCCTGAATTAAGTTCAACACTTAAATCATCTATTATTCCAATATTTTTAATATGTAAAGTAGTTATCATAAAAAATCTCCTAACAATGTAAAACTTTTGTTTGTAATATTATACAAACACTTGTTTAATTTGTCAAGAGATTTTTTATAAAATATTTTTTTATCATTAATTTCTTAAATTAATCTTAAAAATTAAATACTATTAGATTCCACTTAATATGTATGTGTCTTCTGAGCTTAGTTTCTTCTCAAATTTCAAACCGGCATCATCTAAATTGATAGAAACAATAGGACGAAAATTATGTTCTTTACTCACATAAGCTCCAGAATCCATCAAATAAACAGCACTACATGAAACTGTCACATAATTACGTGAACCATTTCTATTGTAGGTAGAGAGTCCAAAAGTAGTGGTATTTTTGTCAAATCTTATTGCTCTTCCAGATAGCCAACATTCACAAGTCACACACAATAATTCAAAATAAGATTTATTAGAAAATTCTAAATCTTTATATTGATGATAATAGAATGGTTCCTTCAAATTTACTGTTCCTTTCGTCATTTCACTACCAACAAAACCATATTCCTTTTCCCAAATTGCGCTATCTTCACCTCTCAATAATCCGATTTTCATTTATGTAACCATTAGGTTCCCATTTACTATCGTTTTCAACCCATACTTTTGGATATGTCATATTATTATCTATTACTCTTTCACTACCAAATCCTTCATCCAGTCCGTTATCTAACCAGTCGCCTCCTTCTGAATTTTTAAATGTTGTATAATCATAAGTACTTACCTTTTCTATATCACTTCTTCTTAAATTTGCTACACTTATTCCTGATTTCATTGTTTCACCATCTTCTTCATATTGTCCAAAACATTTCCTACAAATTTCATTTATTACCCATACACCATTATTGTATCCTGCTGCCCCTTTTAGCGTTAATTTTTGTGTTGTAGCTCTATCTAGTATTATTCTTAATGTTGTTCCATCATAATCCCAGATTCTCCATTTTAGTTCTCCTTCTTCTTTTGTTGTAAATATTTGACTTCCATCTTCTTCTAGATTTTCAATTTCTGTATCCAAATATTTGTCGCCTTTTTCTACTCCTGATTGTTCTGATGTTATTATACATTCTCCTCCTGTTGGTTCATATCCTTCTACATATGCTCCTACATATTCACTATTCATTTCTTTTCCTATTTCACTTATTAATTCTGTCTCATCTTTTTGTGCTTTTTTATACTTTTCTGCTGCATTTCTTGCTCTGCTAAATAATCCATCTCCTGATAATGCTATATTTAAGGTTACACCTGCTAATATTAACAATATTATTATTGTCACAACTAACGCTATTAGCGTTATACCTTTTTCTTTTAATTTCTGCTTTTTTTTATTTTGTAATTGTAAATTAACATTTCCTTGTTCTTGTATTTTCTTACATTTCATTTGTTTTATCCCTCCAATTTTAAATTATGTTATTTTTATTAAGGTAAAAACTTAATAAAAAAGTAAAAAATCTTATAATTTGCTTTTTATAAGCTTTTTATAAGATTTTTTATTTTCATTTTTTATTAAGTTATTATATACTTTTAATTTTTATTTTCTTGATTTTATCCCTACATTATGCTATATTTTTAACATAATAATTTTTATTAAGTTTTTACATTAATTAAAATTCTAAATAATCTTTTGAATAAAATAATTTTTTTAATCTTTTATACATTTTTATTTACAAAATCTATGATTTCCAATTGTTATTGTCATTGGTCTTGACCATATCCATGCACTTGTTGCTGTATTTGGATTAAAATAATATAATGCTCCATAAGTTGGATCCCAGCCATTTATTGCATCTTGTGCTGCTTTTTTAGCGGTTGCATCTGGCGATAGATTTATTTGTCCATCTGATACACATGTAAATGCTCCTGATTGATATACTACTCCTGATACTGTGTTTGGAAACAAACTACTTTTTACTCTATTTAATATTACTGCTGCTACTGCAACCTGACCTGTATAAGGCTCTCCTCTTGATTCTGCATAAACGAATCTACTTATCAAGTTTAGATTACTTGAATTTGTTGTCGAGTTTGAGCTTGTATTTTGGCTTGATGATGAATTATATATTCCCAATGCTTGCAATGTTTTTGTTCCAGCTATTCCATCTGCTGTTAATCCATTTTTTCTTTGAAAATATTTTACAGCTGAAAGTGTTGCACTCCCATATATTCCATCTACATTTCCACTATAATATCCCCAATTTTTTAATTTTGTTTGTATTTGTTTTACTTCATCTCCCCTTGAGCCATATTTAGAAAGTGCATACGATTCCTGATTTCTTAGCAATATATTATAAGTAACAAATAATATAATGGCAACTAGCAGTAATATTCCGATTTTATATTTATTTTTCATAAAATTCCATTCCTTCCTTGCTTTATTTAAAGGCTCAAATAGAAATGAAAGTTTAATTTCTTTCAAACTAAAAATAACCTTTTCTTTACATCACATTTTTTCCAGAAAAGGTTATTTTATACAATTTTTTAGAAAATCCCTACTATATTATGATTTTCATCTAAATCTATATTTTCAGCTGCTGGATTTTTTGGCAAACCTGGCATTGTCATTATTTTTCCTGTTTTTACTACAACAAATCCTGCCCCTGTCTTTAATTCTACTGATGTAACTGTTATTTTAAATGGCTTATCACATAGAAGATTTTTTTGATCATCTGATAATGAATATTGTGTTTTTGCAATACATATTGGTACTTTTACATTTCCTATTTTTTCTATTTGTTTTTCTGCCTCTTCAGTATATTCTACACCTTCTGCACCATATATTCCTTTTGCTACTTTTTCTATTTTTGTTTTTATACTATCTTCTAATTCATAAGTATTTTTAAATTTATGTGGCATTTCACATATTTTCACTACTTTTTGAGCTAAATCTACTGCTCCTTTTCCACCTTTTGCCCAATTTTCTAGCAAGCTATATTGAACTTTTTCTTGTTCTAATTTACTTGCTAAAATATCTATTTCTTCTTCTAAATCATTTTCAAATTTATTTATTGCAACTATTGGGTTTAAACCAAAGTTTTTCATATTTTCTATATGTTTTAACAAGTTATGTATTCCTATTTCTAATGCTTCTATATTTTTATTTGAACATTCTTCTTTACTTGCTCCACCATGATATTTTAGTGCTCTCATTGTTGCAACTATTACTACTGCATCTGGTGATGTTTCCATTTTTCTACATTTTATATTTAAGAATTTTTCTGCTCCTAAATCTGCTCCAAATCCCGCTTCTGTTACTACATAATCTGCCATCTTTCTTGCCATTTTTGTTGCTATAATACTATTGCAACCATGTGCTATATTTGCAAATGGACCTCCATGAATTATTGCTGGATTATGCTCTAATGTTTGCACTATATTTGGATTTAATGCATCTTTTAATATTACAGCTAAGCTTCCTTCTGCTTTTAAATCTCTACAAGTTACTTCTTTTCCGTCTTTATTGTATCCGATTACTATATTTCCTAATCTTCTTTTTAAATCGTCTAAATCACTTGCTAGGCAAAATATTGCCATTATCTCTGATGCTACTGTAATATCAAATCCATCTTCTCTTGGAGTCATATTTTTTTCTTTAGATAAACCAACTTCTACTTTTCTTAAAATTCTATCATTTAAATCTAAACATCTTTTCCACGTAACTTTTTCTATATTTAGACTATTTCCTTGAAATATATGATTATCAATAATTGCGCTTAATAAATTATTAGCTGTTGTAATTGCGTGTATGTCCCCTGTAAAATGAAGATTGATATCTTCCATTGGAGCTACTTGTGAATAACCTCCACCTGTTGCTCCTCCTTTTATTCCAAACACTGGTCCTAATGAAGGTTCTCTTAATGCTAAAATAGATTTTTTTCCAATTTCATTTAAACCGTCTGAAAGACCTATTGATGCTGTAGTTTTACCTTCTCCTAATGGTGTTGGATTAATTGCTGTTACTAATATAAGTTTTCCATCTTTTTTTTCTTTTAACTTTTCAAAATAATCTAGAGATATTTTTGCTTTATATTTACCATATTGTTCTATATATTCTTCTGGAATATTTAGTTCATTTGTAATTTCTGTTATTTTTTTTAGTTTTGTACTTCTTGCAATATCAATATCTTTCATAGAATGTCTCATTCCTTTCTTTTATTCTTCATTATTTACAGAAAAATTTTGTTCTTCTCCATTTATAAGTACAGTTATTTTCTTTTCAGCATTTTGTAATATTTCATTACATTTTTTTGATAATTCCATACCTTCTTCAAATTTCTTTACAGATGCATCTAAACTTAAATCTTCACTTTCAAGTTCTTCTGCTATTTTTTCTAGCTTTTCCATTGCATCTTCAAAATTAATATCTTCTTTCATTAAACTTTTCCTCTCATCTTTTTTAATATTTTTTGCATTTACTTTTATATTCAATTTTATATTTCACTTTTTCATTTGCTTTTACTTTTCATTTTTTTCTATTACATTTGCCTTTATATTACCATCAATATATTTTAATTCAACTAAATCTCCAACATTTACATCTTTTGCACTCTTTACAATTTTGCCATCTTTTTCTGATATAGTATATCCTCTTGCTATTATTTTCATCGGACTTAAAGCATCTATTCTTGTAGCATTTTTACTTAGATTTAGTTTTGCTTTATTTAACACATCAGTAATATTTGTATTTAATTTTTTTACTAAGTTATCAATTAAGATATATTTTTCATTTACCTTTTGCATTGGTTCTTTAAATACTCTTCTTGTCATACATTTTTCATATCTTAAATTCATTAGCTGTATTTTTCTTTTTAATGATGTTTTATATCTACTTTCATACGTTGATATTGTATATTTTACATCTTCTATATTTGGTACTGCAAGCTCTGCTGCAGCTGATGGAGTTGGCGCTCTTAAATCTGCTACAAAGTCTGCTATTGTAAAATCTGTTTCGTGACCGACAGCAGAAATTATTGGTATTTCTGACTCATATATTGCGTAAGCTAGAGTTTCTTCATTAAATGGCCATAAGTCTTCTAAAGAACCTCCTCCTCTTCCTAAGATTATAACATCTGCTAGCTTTTTTTCATTAAACTCTTTTATTCCTTGAATTATATCTTTTTCAGCTCCTGGTCCTTGAACTGGTACTGGAATAAGTCTTATATGAACATTGGGATTCCTTCTTACACCAACATTTATTATATCTCTTATAACTGCTCCTGTTGATGATGTTAAAACTCCTATTGTTGTAGGAAACATTGGTATTTTCTTTTTATGTTCTTTATCAAATAGTCCTTCTGCCTCTAATTTTGCTTTTAACTTTTCATAAGCTTCATAAAGCGTACCGATTCCATCTTGTTTCATTGCTTTAGCATATATTTGATATACACCATCTCTTTCAAACACCGAAACAGAGCCCAAGATGCAAACTTTCATTCCATCTTTGGGCATAAAATTCAAGTATCCTGTATAACTTTTGAACATAATACATTTTACAAGAGATTTTTCATCTTTTAAAGTAAAATACATATGTCCTGTATAATGTAATTTGAAATTTGAAATTTCACCTTTTACATATACATTATTTAAAAACTCATCACCATCTATTTTATTTTTTATGTATTTATTTAGTTCTTCAACAGTTATTGGTTTTATATCCATTTAATAATTTACCTTTTTACTTTTCTATATATTCTTTTACTATACTCGCAAGAACTCCATTAATAAATGATTTTGAAGAATCATCACCATATGTTTTAGCAAGTTCTACAACTTCATTAATTACTACTTTATATGGTAATTTTGTATATATGATTTCATAAATCCCTAATTTAAGCAAAGTTAAATCAATTTTTGAAATTCTAGACAAAGTCCAATCTTCTTTTATGTTTTTTTCTACTTTTTCTTCTATATCTTTTTCGTTTTCATTAACGCCTTTAATTATATTTTCAATGTAGCTTATTGCATCTTCATCTTCTATTTCTTCCTCTTGTAAAAATATTTTTATTTGCTCATCTAGATTTACATCTTTTGATATTTGCAAACTATATAATAACTTAAATGATTCTTCTCTTGCCTTAGACCTATTCATTACTACCCCTTTTTTGATATTAGCATATTGTTATATTTTATCAACAAATTCTTTTATTTTCTCTTTAACTTTACTTTTATTATGTTGAAAATAATTTCCTGCCCATACTCCTATGAAAACTAGTACTATTCCAACAATAATTCTATATAAACCTGTACAAGCCAATATTAGTGCTATAACGCCACCAACAATGCCTCCAAAATATTTAGTTAAAAAATTTTTAAAATCTTCCATTTAGATAATCCTTTCATTATTTGCTTTTATTTTTTGTAGTTGCCTTTTTTTCGCTTTGATTTTTTACTTCGCTTGTTTTAGATTTATTAACTTTTGTTATTTCTTCTTCATCAACTTCTATTGGATTTTCTTCAACATTTCTAACTCTTACATTTACTGATTCTATTTCTAAATCTGTTGCATCTTTTACTGCTTTTTTAATTTTTACTTGTAATTTTGAAGATGTATCTTTTATTATTGTTTCTCTTGTAACATCTATTGATACACTTATGACAATATTATTTTCCTTTGTTATTATAACACCTACTGATGAATCCATTATATTAGGAAAACTATTTATAACACTTTGAGCCATATTTTTTAGTGTTTCTACAGTAATTAAAAGTCTTCCATCTTCATTTTGTAATAATATTCCATCATCTGCTACTTCTTCTGATTCTTCTTTTTGGTCTGTAAAGAAAATACATCTTATTGCTAAAAGTATCAAAAAGACACATACTCCAACCATTATATAAGTATAAGTTTGTGATAATAAAATTTTTCCAATTAAAATACTAAATATTGATGATTCCATCCATCCAAATGCAATCAAACATAATACAATTGATATTACTAATGTTATTACAGAAAATAAAGCAAGTCCAAGTTTTTCTAAAAATTTCATTTTTTACCTCTTATCTTTAAGAAGCTTTCAAATTCTAAAAGCTTCTTAATTTTTATTTAATTATTATTATTAATTTTGCTAATTTTATTTAATAAATTTTTTTTTATAAATTTATTTCTTTTTTGTTGCTTTTTTTGCTGCTGTTTTTTTAGCATCAGCTTTTTTTGTCTCTTCTTTCTTTACTTCTTCTTTTTTAGTTTCTTTTTTCTCTTCTTTATTTACTTCTTTAGGTTCTTCTTTCTTTTTATTAGAAACTGTACTTACACCTTGTACATGTACATTTACTTCTTCTACATTTAAACCTGTCATATTTTCTACTGATTTCTTTACTCTTTTTTGTATTTCAAAAGCAACTTCAGGAATTCTAGCTCCATATTCAACAATAATATTTACATCTATTTTAGTTGATTTTTCTAATATTTCTACTTTAATTCCTTTTGACATATTTTTCTTTCCACTAAGTACTTCAGATATTCCTCCAGCAAATCCTCCAGCCATTTCAGCTACTCCTGGAACTTCAGATGCTGCTATTCCTGCAACTACTGCAACAACATCATCTGATATTTGTATATTATTTTCTTGTGTCTCCTTTTTAATTTCTTCTTTCTTCTCTTCCATAACAAACCTCCTCAATACTTTATGATATTCTAAGTATAACAATATATACTTATTTTTACAAGTATTTTTTATTAAAAATTATTATGCAATACATTTATTCGATACTAATTTTCTTACTAGACTTTTCTTCAAGTCCAGCAATATCTTCATTAGAAAAATCATAAGTCATTTCTTTTCCATAAGCTTGCTCATAAGCTTGCTTTTTTAATTCATAATCTTTATCACGCATAGCTATTTTATTTTCTTTTAATGATTTACTTTCATCTGGATATATAGGAGGCATTATATGAAGTATAAATTTTAATTTGTTAAATCCATCATCCTCATATTCTCCTTCTTTTTCTCTCATTTCTACAAAGCAAGGAACTATTGGAACTTTATATTTTGCTGCTAAATGGTAAGCTCCCGGTTTTAAATTTCTTACTTTTTTGTAGTTAAACCACATTTCTTCTTCAGGATAAATTAATATGAAATTTTTATTTTTTAATAATTTTTCAATGGCAGGCATAAATTTTTTTTCATTATATTCTTTATCTTTGTTTACTGGAATTGTATTAAAATAGTTCATTATAAATCCAAATAATCCTTCCATTGCTAAATTATTATCTTCTATGACTATATTAAATTTTTTATACATTCCTACTTTTTTAATTGCATATAAAATTGGAGTGCTATCTTTTGGACTAAAATGATTAGATGTTATTATTGCCCCTGTATCAATATTTTCAAGGTTTTCTAATCCTATAATTTCAGTTTCTTGGTTAAATTGTTCTATAAAATTATTTATAGTTTTTCTAACTATTTTGTTTTTTATTTTATTAATAGGATTCCTTTTAAAAATATCAAATTTGTTAATTTTTTCATTTATTGCATCTTTGTCAATCTTAGGATCACTAATTTCTACTTTAGAGTTAAGATTATTTTCATTAAGGCATTTTTTTATATTCTCTATAACAGCTAATCTTTCTTTATCCTTTTCCATTTTAAATTCCAATTCCCTTCTCACTTCGTTTGTAAGGCAGTCATAGTTGAATTTTTCTTTCAAACTAAAGCCCATTTCTCTCTAACTTTGTTTGCAAGGCACATTTTCTTTCAAGCTGTTGCACCTTTACTCTCTTAAACAAGTTCATTAGTTTCTTCCATTACATCTTCAGTTTCGTCATCATCATCTAAGTCGTCTTCTATATCTGCAAACTTAAATTCTTGTTTTACAATTTGCTTTGTATATTCTACTAATTTATCTCCTGCAATTAAATCTTGTTTTTTAGCCTCTTCTGGATAATTTGCTAAGCTTTCTTTTAATTCATCATAATATTTAGTTTCTTTTGCATAATTCCAAAAACTTTCACTATATGGAACATCTTCATAGTGCCAAGGCTTTCTATACATATTATAATGTATTAGATGAATTTCATTAACATCAAATTTTTCTCCATAATCTGGCATTTTGTTCCAAGTTTCTGGAAGGTATAAAACTCTATCTTTGCAAAGTGTATTTAGATAGTCTTGGTCTGGTGCAGCTGTATCTAGATTATAATTTAATAATCTAAACAAAAATTTTTCTTCTATTCTTTCTTTTCTCATTTCTCTTAAGTTCATAACAAGTACGCCAGAATTAAAATAATTCTTAGGTTCAATACCAAGTCCCACTTTTGAATAAACTCTAAACTCTGGAACAGAATTTATTACTTGATCGGTTACTCCTGCAATTAAATTGTCTCCTAAATCTAAATCATATAATTTAGCAACATCATCTTGCAAAACTATATCTGCATCTAAATATATAGCTTTTTCATATTCTGGAAACATTGATGGTATAAACATTCTGTAATATATTGTTTCAGAATAGTAATCTCTTAATCTTAATGCTAAATCCTTTGTAAGTTTTGTTGTAATATGACTAATATTTTGAAAACTAATCTTTACATTATCTGTTTCAAACTTTTTAATTTCAGCTTTTCCTTTTAAACTCATTCCCGTATGTAAAATTATTATTCTATAATTATTTTCACTACTAGAGTTCACTTCCAATGAGTGTATTGCAACAGATAAGCAAGGTATATAATTGTCATCTGTTGAAAAGAATATCGGTATCTCCGTTTTTATTTTTTTCATAATCCCCTCCATCTTTGGCATCATATCTTTTCCCTTTTGTACAAATCCTACTATTTCTTTAATTAATTTTTTCCTATAATTTTTTAATTTTTTCATATTGTTACATCCCTTATATTTTTTTCACTACTTCTTTTTTATTTTCTTTATTTTTTATTTCTAAATATTTTTCTATAATATCTTCATAATCATATATTTTATATTCATTGTGCATTTTGTCTATGTTCCAAGGTTTTATATTTACTAATCTAAAATAAGGTAACATTTTTATTGTCATACTAAAATGTCTTATTACTGTATCTTCTTTTCTTTGTTTTTGTTCATTATATTTGTCTGGTAAATATAACTTTTTGGTGCAAGCTTTATAAATTGCTGTTTGATCAGGCATTGCCATTACTCTTTTTTTAGCTATATTTCTGGCCTTTTCAAAACTTCCATCTTCTCTTACTTTTTTAAGATTTATCAAAAGCACTCCTGAATTTATGTATTTTTTATTAATTACTTTTCTTCCAATATAATCTCTTACAACACCTATATCATATTCTTCTATGTCAATGTCAAAAATCTCTTTTATATCTTTATAACAAACTATGTCACAATCTAAATATAAGATTTTGTCTGGCAATTCTTTTATTTTATCACTAAACAATCTTATAAAAATATATGGTGTATAGTGTGTCTTTTTATTTACTGAACTTAAAACTTCTTTTTTTATTAAATCTGTTGTGTCAATTAATGTAATTTTGCTTTCACCATTTTTTTCTTTAATAATGTTTTCTAATATTTCAATATGTTTTTCTTCTATTGGAGCATAATTTTCATCAACATTTCTTAAATCCATTGTTAGCACAAAAACATTTAAAGGCTCATTTGTATATTTTACAATAGATAAAAGGCTTATTATCATCCCATCAAACACTTTACTATTTCCGCAAAACATTAAATTAATCATTATTTTCCCCTTTATTTTGTTTTATATATTTAATATATTCAATATTGCTGTTTTTACTTCTTTCCACCATTTTGTCATATACAGCATTTCTTAATTCTTCTTCAGCTTTTTTAAGTTCTATTTCTTTATTTGGATAAAATGGTCCATCTACATATATGTCAATGTCTGGAAGCTTTCTTTTTCCTTTCTTATATGTAACTGTAAATGAATATACTGGAGTATTAAACTTTACTGGATATCTAAAAGCTTCTTTTCCAAAACTTCTTATTTTAGTATAAAATGGCCAAACATGAGCTTCTGGGTAAATTGCAACTATATTTTTTTTGTCTATTTTATTTTTTATTGCATCTAAGAAATTCTTGCTACTTTTTAAGTCTCCTGGAAGAGGCATAGCTCCTAACATTTTATTTGCTATTTTTAAACCTTTTATTGAGACATTGTTTGGATGTGTTATTATGTATGCTCTTTTTGGAAAACCAACTAATGTTGGCAGAAGAGTATCTAATATTTCTTGAGTATGATTTATATATACAAAATATCCTTTATCTTTGCATTTCTTTAATTTTTCTTTGTTTACAATTTTCATTTTAAATTTTAATTTTGCATATATAAAAGCTATTGGCATTGCAATTATTCTGTATAAAATAAATGCTGATATAGTCCATATTGGATTTTTTCTGATATATTTGTAGTTTTGGTCTATTTTAACTGTCTCTATTTTTCCATTTGCAAAATCATCATTAGCCTCATCATTATAATATATTATATTTTTTTCATTAACCATATTTTTAATTCTTCCATCTAAACTATTTGTGCAGATAAGCTCTTTTGTTTTATTTTATTACTCTTATCCTCATTAAATGCATATTTCTCATTATCTATTGCTTTTTGTTCAATGTTTTTTCTAATCATTGTTCCTAAAAAATAATTTATATAACTTTCTGATTTTGCCTCATCTATTTCAATATTTTCTTCAATTATTACTCTTGTAAATATATTAGACATTTTATTAATCATTTCATTTGCTTTAGTGCTTAAAGCATTATTGTATAGAGATTGAGAAATTATATCTATAATTATTCTAGATTTCATATAATCATCATCTATAATGTTATTAAGATATTTTCTTAAATCTTCTATTTTGTTATCTGATGTATCTGCAATTTGCTCTATTTCTGAAATAAATTCATCTATTATTTCATCTATAACTTCTAATATAAGAGCATCTTTTGTTTTATAATAATAAGTAAGTTGTCCTAAGGCTGTATCTGCTCTTTTTACAATGTCTCTAGTAGATATTGATGCATAGCCTTTTTCTGCTAATAATTCAGCTGTTGCTTTTTTTATGTTATCTTTAACATGCTTTTTCTTTTCTTTTCTTTTATAAGTCTTTGCTTTATGCTTTATTAGCCTCATTTACATTTTTCCTTTCTTACTTATATAACTAAAAGACATTTTAATACAAGCGTACTAAAAAATCAATAAAAAACGACAAAAAATTTTCATATATGATTTTTACCTTACTAGTTCTAAAATCGATAAAATGTGGTTCCAGTTTGGAACCACATTAAAATTAAAAATAATAAAATTACTTTAAATAATTAGTCTTCCCATTCCATTTCATAAGCACCAATCTTTACAGTATCTCCATTTTTAATTCCTAATTTCCTTAATTTTTTATTTAAACCAATTTCATTTAATTTTTTATGAAGATAAAATAATGATTCATTATCTGTAATATTTACTCTTCTAATTATTTTATCAATAGCTTCACCTTCAACTATAAATTTGTTTTTATCCTTTGTTACAGTAAAGTCTTCTTTTTCTTCTAATGTATATAATTTTGTATTTTCTAAATTTTTATCTACTTCAATCAAATCCTCTTTTGGAAGAGTTTTTAAAGTTTTAGAAACATAGTCCATAAGACTATCTATACCTTCTCCAGTAGATGCAGATATTTTAAATATTTTTACATTATTTTTATTCGCAATACTTTCAAGTTCTTTAAACAAGCTTTCATCAGTCATACAATCTATCTTATTTGCAACTATTATTTGTGTTCTTTTAGCAAGCTTTTTGCTATATTTCTCTAGCTCATTATTAATTGTTTTATAATCTTCTACTGGATTTCTACCTTCCATACCTGAAACATCAATAAAATGTAAAAGAAGTCTTGTTCTTTCAATATGACGAAGAAACTCTATTCCAAGTCCTGTACCTTCACTTGCACCTTCAATTATTCCTGGTATATCTGCAATAACAAAGCTTTCTCCATATTTAGAAGTTACAACGCCTAGATTTGGTTCAATAGTTGTAAAATGATAATTTGCAATTTTAGGATTTGCTGATGTTACCTTAGATAGAAAAGTTGATTTTCCTACATTTGGAAAACCTAAAAGACCTACATCAGCTAATAGTTTTAGCTCTAAAATTAGCTCTTTTTCTATTCCAGGTTCACCATCTATTGCAAATCTTGGAGCTTGTCTTGTTGAAGATGCAAAATGTGAGTTACCTAATCCACCTTTTCCACCTTTTAGTATTAAAGATTCTTGATTTGGATTAGATAAATCTGCTAAAACCTGATTAGTATTTGCATCTTTAATAACTGTACCTATTGGTACTGGAATATAAAGACTTTCTCCACTCTTTCCATATTTTCTAGCACCTTGTCCATTTTCACCATTTTCTGCTTTAAATTTTTTCTTGTATCTAAATTCAATTAGTGTATTGGCATTTGGGTCTACTTTAAAATAAACATCTCCACCTTTTCCACCATCTCCACCATCTGGTCCTCCTGCTGCAACATACTTCTCATGTCTAAAAGAAATTGCACCATTTCCACCTTTTCCAGAGATAGCATATATTTTTACATAGTCTGTAAACATTAAATTAATCCTTTCATTTTTTATACTTAATATATCTAGTATAGCAAATTTTATGCAAAATAGCAACTTTACCTTTTTATATATTCTTCTAATTTTTGTTCTAATATTTTAAAATTACATGAAATATTCATATAAAATGGAATTTTTATATGTACTACATCTTTATATAACTTTTTTGCTTTTGAATATACAATATTTTTATTATTATTTATAAAATCACTTTCTGCTTGTAATAAATCTTTATACTTTTTTCCTCTACTATTAAAATCTAATAGCTTTATTGCTGTTTCTGGAACTGGTATCATTTCAGTAAATCGTATAATAGATACTCTCTTTCCTTTTCTGTTTTCTACTCTTAAAAAACTATGATTTTCTTTATATTTATCATATCCTATTTTATATGAATATAAAGGTGCAAAATATAAATATTCTTCTACATTTAAGACAATTCCTACATAAGGTCTTTTTTGTTCTTTATTCCAACTAACATGATTATCAAATTTGCTTAGATAATTTATATATTCTTCATTTACAGTATAAAATTTTATTGTATCGTTTTTTATCATTTTTCTCCTTTACAAACAAAACAGGATATATTTCTATACCCTGTTTATATTTTAAATCTCCCTACTTAAGGCAAGGGTTTTCCTAATGTAAATCTCCCTACTTAAGGCAAGGGTTTTCCTAATGTAAATCTCCCCATTTTTGGCAGGGGTTTTCCAACTTTGTAATCTTTCGATTACTTTTATAGTATATTCATTATACAATATTCTTATACTTTTGTCAACCCGAAAATTAACAAATTTTACAAATTTTTTATTATTAATCTTCATCTTTTGATGCATTTAATTTTATGATTTTCATTATTTCAACTATGATAACTGGCATAAATATCAATAATACACATTCAAATATCTTATCTACTGGAAGTGCAATTATTCCAAATACACCTTGAAGTCCCGGAATTAGTAACACTAAGAACATTAATAAACTCGATACTCCAATAGCAAGTAATAACATTTTATTATTAAATATTCCTGTCTTTAGGATTGATTCTTTGTTGCTTCTTATATTAAATACATGAACAAGTTCTCCAAATGCTAACACAATAAATGCCATTGTTTGACCTATTTCTATTTTTATCTCTTCTATTGATAAGTTTGGATACATAATTTGCATTTTTGAAATTGTTTCATCATTTGATGCTAAACCTAATATAAATGCTACCAATGTAATTAATCCTATCATTATACCTTGATAAACTATTCTCCAAGTCATTCCTTTTGTAAATATACCCTTATTCTTATTAGGTTTTCTTTGCATTACATTTTTACTTGCCGGATCTACTGATAAAGCTAGAGCTGGAAGTGAATCTGTAACTAGATTAATCCATAACAATTGTGGTACTAAGAATATTACAATTTTATCTATTCCAATATTAAATGCATTGCTAAGTACAGGTGTTAATAAAATAGACAAGAACAATACTACAATCTCTCCAATATTGCTTGATAATAAGAATTGAATAGCTTTTAAAATATTATCATAAATTCTTCTTCCTTCTTCGACACTATCAACTATGGTTGCAAAATTATCATCTGTTAAAATTAAATCAGCCGCTTCTTTTGATACATCAGTTCCTACAATTCCCATTGCACAACCAATATTAGATGTTTTTAAGGCTGGAGCATCATTTACTCCATCACCTGTCATTGCCACAACTTCACCATAGCTTTGCCAAGCTTTTACTATCCTTACTTTATGCTCTGGAGATACTCTTGCATATACTGAATATTTTTTTACATTTTTTCTTAAATCTTCATCAGACATTTTTTCTAATTCTAATCCTGTAATTGCCTCTGATTCATCTTTTAATATTCCTAATTCTTTTGCAATCGCAATAGCTGTTATCTTATGGTCTCCAGTTATCATTACTGTTCTTATTCCAGCTGTTTTACATTTAGCAACCGCTTGTTTTACTTCCATTCTTGGTGGATCTATCATTCCACACATTCCTAAGAATATTAGGTTTCCTTCTAAATCTTTCATTTCTTCTTTTGAAGGTTTATGGTCAATTTCTTTATAAGCCATGCCCAAAACTCTTAAAGCATCTTTTGCCATATTTTCATTTTCTTGTTTTATCTTTTCTTCATATTCTTCTTTTTTTTCTAATGTTTCTCCATTAAGTTCTACTTTATTGCATCTCTCTAAAAGTTCATCTATTCCACCTTTCGTATAAACAAAATATCTGTCTCCTACTTTATTAACTGTTGTCATCAATTTTCTTTCTGAATCAAATGGAATTTCTTCAACTCTTTTATATTCTTCAAATTTACTTGGATTAAAATCAAGAGTAAATCCCATATCTACTAAAGCTGTTTCTGTTGGGTCTCCTATTAGCTCTTTATCTTTTCCAACTTTAGTATCATTGCATAACATACTTGTATAAATTAAGCCTCTTAGCTCGTCATCAATTTCACTAATGTCTTCAATTTTCTCTGTTTTGTTATTCCAGAAAATTTTCTTAACAGTCATCTTATTTTGAGTAAGAGTACCTGTTTTATCACTACAAATAACTGTGGTACATCCTAATGTTTCAACAGCTGGCAATTTTTTTACAATAGCATGTTTTTTAACCATTCTTTGAACACCAATTGCAAGTACTATTGTAGAAACAGCAGCTAAGCCTTCTGGAATTGCTGCAACAGCTAAAGATACTGCTGTCATAAACATATCAAGAGGTTCTTTTCCATATCCTAGACCTATTAAAAATATTACTGCACATATAATTAAAGCAACTATTCCTAGAATTTTTCCTAATTTATTTAATTTTTGAGCAAGTGGTGTTTCTTCTTTTTTAGTATTACTAATGATTTCTGCAATTTTACCTACCTCTGTATTCATCCCTGTTTCAACTACTATGCCTTTTCCTCTACCATAAGTTACAAGTGATGAAGAAAATAACATATTAACTCTATCAGCTAT
This sequence comes from uncultured Clostridia bacterium, assembly GCA_947628015.1. GTDB lineage: Bacteria > Bacillota > Clostridia > TANB77 > CAG-508 > CAG-793. The sequence goes on along the minus strand of CANQYG010000007.1, from coordinate 931 downwards.
TCCTACTTCTTTTCCGTCTAATTTATCTGATATTTTATCAACAGGTAATGATTCTCCTGTAAGTGCTGATTCTTGTACTTTTAAATTAATAGATTCAATAATTCTTAAATCTGCTGGAACATAGTCTCCAGTATCTAAAACAACTACATCTCCTACTACTAGTTCTCTTGCAGGTAATATAACTTGTTTTCCATCTCTTATTACTTTTGCTGTATGAGCACTTAATTTTTGAAGAGCCTCTAATGATTTTTCTGCCTTTTGCTCCTGTGCTACTCCAATTATTGCATTTGCAATAATAACAATCATTATTATAATAGTATCTGTTAAACCTTCTCCATTAATAGAACCTATTATTCCTGAAATTATTGCTGCAATTATTAAAACTATAATCATAAAATCTTTAAATTCTTCTAAAAACTTTACAATTATACTTTTCTTTTTTCCTTGTTTTAATTCATTAAATCCTTGCTCTTCTTGTCTTTTTACAACTTCATTGTTACTTAGTCCATTATTTATGTCTGTTTTTAGCTCAGCCCTTACAGACTCTACATCTTTATCATACCAATTATTCATAAGTTATCCAAAATTGATTCCTTTACAATATATTTAGATTTTTAAATAAAAGGATTTACCTATAAACCTATTTCTTTTATATATAATTATATTCCTATAACATTTATATTAGTATAATTTTAATTTATTTTATATCATAAAATAATATTGACTTCAATAATATTTATTAAATAAATTTACACCTTCCTATGACAATTTTATTTTGTCATAAGAAGGTGTATTTATTGTGTAATAGAAAACCACGTGCTATGCGCGTGGTTCAAAAAAAGCGATAGCATTGTATGAAAAATCCTCCAAGATTATAATAAGAATATAGTTTGCCAACTGTAAAATTATTATAAACAAAGGAGGATATCAT
>CANQYG010000006.1 GCA_947628015.1 uncultured Clostridia bacterium | reverse complement strand
GATATTCACTTTTTGTTTTCTTCAAACTTAACTGTATCAATAATTACAAGTAGTTCGACGAAAACGCATTATGGAGCAGGTAACGGGAATCGAACCCGTATAACCAGCTTGGAAGGCTGGAATTCTACCATTGAACTACACCTGCATTATTGATGACATTATTTATTTTACACTATCATTTAATATTTGTCAATATTTTTTGTTGAAAAATTTTTCAATAAATTATATAATTTTTATAATCAATATTCTTTTAGAGGAGTTTTATGAAGAAATTAATTATAGATTACAATAATAATGGCAAGAAAGTTAGTACCTTTCTTACACATATTTTTCCTAATTTAAATGTTAATAATGTTTACAAAGCTTTAAGAAAAAAAGACATTAAGTTAAATGGTAAAAGAATAAATACAAATATCACTTTACATTATAACGATATTCTTGAAGTATTTATTACTGATGATATTTTAAATGGAATAAATAAAAAATTAGATATTCCTATTGTTTATGAAGATGATAATATAGTCATTTTTAACAAGCCTGATAATCTAGAAGTTGTCGGTGATAATTCTTTAACTTCTATTATGAAAGAAAAATATACTTTCTTAGAACCTTGTCACAGAATTGATAGAAATACTTTAGGTTTAGTTTTATTTGCTAAAAATGAAAATAGCTTAAGCATACTTTTAGATAAATTTAAAAATTCAGAAATTGAAAAGCATTACATTGCTTGTTGTTATGGTATGGGAAAAAAGGAATGTTTCCTTACTTCTTATCTTTTTAAAGATAGCAAAAAGTCTATTGTTTACATTTCTGATGAGCCTAAAAAGTTTTATACAAAAATTGAAACTTCTTATAAATTAATTGATTATAACAAACAAGAGAATTTATCACTTTTAGATGTTACTTTACATACTGGAAAGACTCATCAAATTAGAGCACATCTTGCCCACTCTTCTCTTCCAATCTTAGGAGATGGCAAATATGGTTCTTATGAAATTAATAAAAAATACAAATGTAATCACCAACTTTTATGCAGTTATAGTTTAAAATTTAATTTTAAAACTGATGCTGGCATTTTAAACTATTTAAATGATTTTCAAATATCTTTGAAAAAGATTCCATTTTCTGAATATTTTAAATAAATGAAAGGATTTTTACTATGTCTAGTTTTGTATTGAAAATAATTGCTATAATATGTATGTTTTGCGACCACTTTAGTAATGCTATTATTGGTCACTTATCTATATTAAATATTATTGGCAGAGTTGCTTTCCCTATCTTTGCTTTTCAATTAGTTATAGGTTTTATTAATACTAGAGATTTTAAAAAGTATGCTTCTAGACTTTTTATATTTTCTTTAATTTCGCAAATACCTTTTATGTTACTAATGTATGTAATGAATTATGATGGTAATTTTAATTTTTTAATTTCAAATTTTCCTTCTATAATTCTAAACCGTAATATTTTACAATTAAATATTTTCTTTACATTAATATTTGGACTTTTTACTCTTTTAATTTATGACAAAGTTTCTAATAAATTTTTAAAATGGCTATGTATTGCACTTTTAATTGCTCTTGGAGAGGTTTTACAAGTAGATTATGGTGGTTGGGGTGTATTTTTAATTTTATTTATTTACCTATTTTATCCCAAATTCACAAATTCAAATATTTTAAATAATAACCCTATTTTAAAACATTTTATTTTTATACTTGGATATCTTTTACTTTGTATTTATAGATACTCAAGCTTTTTGGGTACTTTATCTATTAGTTGGATTGTATCTCTTATATTATTTACTTTTTTACCTATTATTTTTATGCTTTTATACAACAATAAGAAAGGTCCTTCTATGAAATATTTCTTTTATATTTTTTATCCACTACATTTAATTATTTTATGTATTGTAAATTTAGTTATATTATAAAAACTGGTCTTAATAAGCTATAATAAGTTTATTAAGACCTATTTTTAATTTAACTTTAATGCGTTATTTATACCTTTTGATATAATTTCTTTCATATTATCCACTAAATCATCTATTTCTTTTGGCATTACAGCTAAGTTATATTTACAAGGCTCTAATACTGTTTTTATTAGCCTATATTTATCTTCATAAGTTGAGTCTTTTAAAAATTCAAATTCATTAAAGTTTTCTACTAATATATCAAAACTATTTGCAACTATTGTTGCCGCTTCTACCACTGTTGGCACACCTATTGCTATTACTTTTACTCCCATAGTATCTTTACTTATTTCTTTTCTTTTATTTTCAACTCCTGAGCCCGGTACAATTCCTGTATCACATATTTGTATAGTTTTCAAAAGTCTTGAAATATTATTTGATGCTAATGCATCTATCACTATTATTGTTCCTACATCTATTTTTTCTACTACACTTTTTATTATTTCTTGAGTTTCTATTCCTGTTGTTCCAAGCACTCCCGGTGCAATAGCACTTATTTCTCTAGTTTTATTTTTAAATAGTTCTGGTTTATACTTTAAAATATGTCTTGTAATTTCTAAATCTTTTATAACTTTTGGACCTAAGGAGTCTGCTGTTGTATCTTCATTTCCTAATCCTACAACTAAAATTGGAGCTTCATCATCTCCTAACAAACTTTTTATTTCTTCTGTTACAAGCCTATATGCTTCTTCTATCTCTTCCCCATTTATTATCTCTATATCTTTAATATTAATTGTTGTATATGTTCCTATTTTTTTATCAATTTTCCTACTTCCTTCTTCATTTAAAACTTTTACCTTTGTAATTTCTAAATTATCTGTAATTTTATTTTTTTCTGTTTCAATTCCATCTAAGTCATTCTTATTATTATCTTTAAATATTTGCGCTCTTTCATCAGCTAAATCCGTTCTAAAATCAAGCATAAAAAACTTCCTTTCTTACTTTTTAAAGGCACAAATAGTTTATAAAACTAAATAAACCTTTTCTTACATAATATTTTTATTATTATGTAAAAAAAGGCTTTAATTTATACTTAAATATCGCTTTATTAATTAATAAATTATCGCTCCACCATAATCTATTATTTCTAAATTTTTAAAATCTATTAACTCTAAATTATTATTTCTTAGATTTTCTTTGATTATTTCTTGATTAGATCTTTTTAATTTTCTAAAATCTCCAAACAAAACAAATTTATTATTAAATACAAATGTTGCTCCTCCTATAAATCCATTCATTTTACTTAAGTTTGATTTTTTATCTAAAAGGAATATTTTATTCTCTTCAATTAAACTTGCATTTATATTTTCTTCTATCAATTTTTTATAAATACCTACATCTGATGTTATACAAGAATTATCTCCTGTAACTGATATTGAGCATTTTGTATATCCTTGATTTACTGTTATTATATTATCTTCTTCATTTTGTATTTTCCAAAATTCAATTATTTTTTTATCTACATATTTATTTACAATTAGCTTATTCCCTATTTGACACACATTATACATTACATCTTCTGGATATTTATCTTTTACTTCTAAATTACCTTTTAAAAATTCTTCACTTTCATATTTTGCATTTGGACTGCATATTACTTTGTTATTTACTTTACAATAAAATATATCACTATGCCCTGATATTTCTTCATAAACATCTTCTGAAAGTTCTAATTTTATTACATTAAAATATTTACTTAAATAATCATATTCTTCTTTTCTTATTCTACTATCTATTATTAAATTTTGCATTTTTCTATCTCATTATAATATTCTTTTTTACTATATTTTTTCTTTCATTTCAGCCTTTTTTTCAATATATCTTTTATTTATATTTTATAATATTATTTTTTCACTTTTATCATATTATATTAAGAACAATACCTACACAATACTGATTCTAATCCTACATTTAAATCTATATTTCCATTTTTAGATTTTTCATCTAAATTAATTAATTCTTCTAAAAGATTTCTTAATTCTTTTTCATCAAAAAATTTTGCTTGATTTTGATATTTATTTACTAAAAATGTTTGATTTGGCTTTAATTTCAATGTTTGCGCTATATTTCCTTGTGAAATTTTTACTATATATAATTTTTTAAAATGATTATATAGCATTACTAATATTTTTTGAATTGGCTCTTTTGAATATAACAAGTTATGAAGTACATTTATTGATTCTTTAATATTTTTCCTTCCTAAATTATCTGTTAAATCAAATATTACGCTTTCTACTTTTTTTACTGTTAAAGCATCTATATCTTCTGCTGTTATTTCTCCATCTTTTCCTTCATATTCAATAAGCTTTCTTAACTCATTTATTATATCTTCCATATTTGTTCCAACACATTGTATTAAGTATTGTGCTGTATTTTCTTTAATATTTACTTGATAAAGGTTTGCTATTGACTTTATCTGAGAAATAAGTTCTCTTGGTGTTTTTTCATTACATTCTTTAACTTGTCCTATTTTTTCAATTGATTTATAAAGAGGTGTTGTTTTTTCTATTTCTTCTTCTATTATTACTAATTCTATTCCTTCTAAATTACTAGAGTTTAAGTATTCTGCTAATTTTTCTCCTACTAAATTTTTCTTTTTTGCAAAATTACAATTTCTTGATACTATTAGTTTAGTATCATATCCAAAAGCTGGTGTCTCAATATCTGAAATAATATTTTGACAATTATTTTCATCTATTTGGATATAATTTATACCAAGCTTTAATTCATCAAATTTTTTCTTTATCTTTTTTAAATATTCATTTTTTATATAATTATCTGTACCATATAATAAATAAATCAATTTTTTACCTCTTGAACCTAATTATCTAATAATATTTTAAATATTTCTGCTATACTCCAAGCTTGTGCAAACGCTCCTTTTCCTTGCTTTGGATTTATAGCATCATATACTTCACATATACTTCCGAATTGTATTTCCATTTATTATTTCATTTGTATAAACATTTGCAACATTTAGCTTAAAGTTAGAAAGTGTATTATTTAATGTCTTTTTTATTTTTGGATCTTCTTCAGCTTTTATAAGATTTTTAAGAGCATCATAATAGATTCCTAAAAGATAAGGCCACGTTGTTCCTTGATGATACACTAAATCTCTTTCATAAGGTCCTCCTTCATATTTTGGAGAAAATCCTTCTTCGCCTTTTGCTAATGTCATTAATCCATAATTATTTAATAGCTTTTCTGTTACTGTTACAAAGCTATTTTTTGCTTGTTCTTTATCACAATCTAATATTGGATATGACAAACCTATAGCATATAATTGATTTGGTCTTATTTTGTCATCTCCTATTACATCATATAAGCATTTCTTTTCACTATTATAAAAATACTTTTCAAATGATTTTTTACATTTTTTTGCTATATAACTATATTCTAATTGTGGTATTTTTTTATTCCAATGTTTATTTAATTCTTGCATAATTTTTAATGCATTATAAAACAAAGCATTTATTTCTACTGCTTTTCCATTTCTTGGAGTGATTGCTTTTCCATCTATTTTTACATCCATCCAAGTATTTTGAGTTTTAGGAGTTCCTGAAACTATTAAATAATCTATATCATCTAAATATATATTATTTCCATCTAAATTTATTCCATCAATATATTTATTTATGATATTTTTCATTTCACTATATAAATTGTCTTTTACAAAATCATAATTTTTTGTATATTTTATATATTTATTTACAGCTTCAAAGAATAAAAGTGAGCTATCAGCACTATTATATAGTGGTTTACATGTATATTCTGAAAAACTATTTGGAATTAGTCCATCTTTTGCTTTATTTATAGAGCCTAGCAATACTTCTTCTGCAATTTCAAATCTTTTTGGTAAAAGTAGCAATCCTTCAAATGAAACTAAAGTATCTCTACTCCAATCATTAAACCAAGGGTATCCTGCTATAACTGTATGAAGGTTATTTGACTGTCTTTTTACTATAAAATTATCTGTTGCTACGATATAATCTTTTACTAAATCTTTATATTCTTTATTTTTTATTTTTGATTTCTTATTTAAAAGTTTTGATTGTTCTATCTGTTTATTTATTCTATTTAGCTCATTTTCAATTATTTCTTTACCACTAAAATTTGTAATCTCATCAATTGCTATTCCGTTTTTATCACCAGTAGAACAAATAAATACAATTTCTTTGTCCTCATTTGGTTTAAGTTCAACAGTAAATGTTCCTGGTACTAAATGATTTTCAATATAATCAAATCCTCTTTCTTTTTCTACATCATATTCCATATTATAGAAAATATCATTATCATATACTTCATATTTTGCATCTTTAATACCCATATTAACAATTTGATTTTTCTCAAACTCAATTTGTACTTTCTCTTTATCTTCTGATACCTTTTGTGAAAAGTCAAATTTTGTATTAGTTGTAAGTGAGTGAAAATCACGATAATTGAGTACTGGTGTTAGGTTAAATTTTGTTTTTGCTTTTTGATTAACTATTCTATAAATTACTGCCACAGCATTTTTTTCGTGTATCATACAAATAGATTTTTCTATTATTACCTTTGATACTTTATATGTATATATTGGAATAATATCTTTTTCAAAGCTAATTAATTTTTTATATCCTTCAGTTATTTCTCCATTTGCTTTATTAGTATATAAAATAGTTTTCTTTCCATTTATTTCTATACTTTCATCTAATTTTGAAAGTATAAGTTTTCTATTATATGGTGGTTTCATTGCTGCTACTAAAAGTCCGTGATATTTTCTTGTATTCATTCCTCCAAAATCTGTTGAAGAACTATATCCACCTAGTCCATTTGTAATTATCCATTCTTTCATTTGTTTCTCCATTTATCTATCTTTTTTTATCTTTTTTATTAACTTGTTTTTTTACTTTTTTAGGTGCTTTTTTCTTTATTTTTTTAACCTTTTTATTTTTCTTGTCTTTATCTTCTACTTCAAAGTCATCATCTAAATCGTCTATATCAATTTTTTTAGTAATTCCTAATTGTGATACAGCGTCAAATAGCTTTATTTCTGCTGTTTCTTGTTTAGATAACATATCTTTATATTTAGTAGAAGTATCCATTTCTGCTAATTTTTTAAATACTGACTTACTTGCTTTTTTCTTTCTTTCTTCAGTCTTTTCATCACTTTCTTTTATTGACTGTATTCTTTTATGATATTTTTCTTTAAACTTGCTGTCATCATCTTTTCTTTCAAACTGTTTTCTTCCAGACTTTTTAAATTTTCTTTCTTTTCTTTCTCTTTTACGTATCTGTCTTTTTGATTCTTTTAGTTTTGAATTCAACATTAAATATTGACTATCATTTTGCATATCTTCAAATTGAAGTTCATCACATATTAATTGAATTATAGTAGTTGCAATTACATCAGAATCATGTCTTACTTTATCATCTTCTATATTTGATAAATTTCTTTGTATAAGTTTAATTCCATATTCCTTTGCTTTTTGTATATCTGGTATAACTATATCTTTTCCTTCTTCATTGTATTTTTGAACAAACTCTGGAATTATTTCTCCAGTATCATAAATACAATAATCAATTATACCTTCTCCAACATAATCTCTTATTGTCTTAATATGGTCTGATAATGTATATTCATCAGTTTGACCTGCCTCTGTCATTATATTACTTATATAAACCTTAATTGCTTTTGATTCTTTAACAGCTTTAGCAATTCCTTTTACTAAAAGGTTTGGAATAACATTTGTATAAAGACTACCTGGACCTATTACAATTGCATCAGCCTCATTTATTGCATCTATAACACCTGGTGATGGTCTTGTATTTGTTGGGCTTATGTATATTCTACTAATTTTATTTTTTGTTTGTTCAACTATTTCTGGAATTTTATCTCTATTTTCAATAACATATCCATCTTCAAGTTCTGCACATATATTAATTGGCTCTAGAGTTACTGGAAGAACCCTTCCTGTCATATTAAGTACTCCTCCAGAGTTTTCTATAGATTTGGCAAAATTTTTATAAACCTCGTCCATTGCTAAGAAATAAATATCTCCAAAAGATAGATTTTTTAATCTTCCTGATGTAAAAACGTGATTTAATAAATCTCCCATTTGTTCTTCATTATAAGCTAGTGCCATCAAACTTTCTTTAATATCATTAAGAGGTAATACTTCTAGTGCTTTTCTAGAATCAGTAGGTGTTTCACCATAATCTGAAACTGTAACAATAGCTGTTATATTATCAGTATAATTTTTAAGACCTCTTAAAACAGTATTAAGACCACTTCCTCCACCAATAACAACTATTTTAGGACCTTGATTATATACTTTTTTATTAAAAATAAGTGTATTTACGTTATTTGTTTCTTTTCTTGTGTCACTTTCTTCTACTAAAAGTTCTAGCATTCTTTTTTGCATAAATACAGTTCCTAAAACTAGAAATGTAAATCCTAAAACAAACGCTATAACAACTGTAACTATTTCTACTACATTAAGAGTTTTTGCATCTATTAATTTTGCTATTCCATAACATACTAAAATTACTCCTATTAAATTTAGTAAAATCCATCTTTTCATTTTTGCACTTGATTTAAACCATTTAAAAAATCCCATTATTTAATAATCCTCACTTCTGTTTCTAATTTCTTCCCATATTTTTTATAAACTACTTTTTTTACGTATTCAATTAAATTAATTATGTCTTCTGCTGTAGCATTTCCAGTATTTACAACAAAACCTGCGTGCTTTTCAGAAACTTTAGCACCTCCTATTTGGTATCCTTTAAGGCCTGCCTCATCAATAAGTTTTGCTGAAATAAAATCTTTTCCTCTTTTAAATGTACTTCCTGCATTTGGAAAATCTTGTGGTTGAGTAGATACTCTTTTTTCTTTATTTTCTAGCATCTTTGCTTTTATTTCTTCTTTATTTCCTTTTTTAAACTTCATTCCAACTTCTAAAATTACAGTATTCATTTTTTGAAAAATTGATTTTCTATAAGAAAAATCTATTTCTTCATTTTTTAATACTTTAATTTCATTATTATCAATATCAATGTATTTTACATATGTAATTAATTTCGATATTTCTCCATCATAAGCACCAGCATTCATATATACTGCTCCTGCTATTGTTCCCGGAATTCCTGATGCAAACTCAAAACCAGTTAATTCATTTTCAAGTAACTTATTTGCTAAAACCGGATTTAATACTCCTCCAGAGCAAATAACCTCTCCAGATGTTTTATCTATCTTTATATCATTTGCTGTATATTTTATTACTAATCCTCTTATTCCTTTGTCAGAAACTAGTAAATTAGTTCCGTTTCCTATTACTGTAACTTTTATGTTATTTTCTTTGCAAAATTTTAAAATACCCTTTGCTTTATCTACTGAATCAACTTTTGCAAAGATTTCAGCAGGACCTCCTACTTTAAAAGATGTGTGTTTTGACATTGGTTCATTATACATAATGTTGTCTTTTCCTAAAATGTCTTCTATTTCTTTCAAATATATACCCTCCTTTATAAAGATATATAAGCATATCTATTTTACCATTTATATAATTATTTTACAATATTATTACAAAAATAAATCGTTATTGAAATGTTAATTGTGCCAACGTGTTATTTCGTTAGAAAAAAAAGATTAAACTGAAATCAATTTCAAATTTAATCTTTTTTTTAACTTTTTATTATCCAAACACTACAATTAGTGCTCCAAGTAGAATAAACCAGTTTATCTTATCTTTAGAAAAATCGTCTAATTCAAAATCTTTACTATCAATTGTCTCTAGTGAGTCAACTATTGAAATTTTTACATGGTCAACATTATCATAATTAAATTTTGATTCAAAGTCTAATGTTTCTCCTATTAAAAAATTATCTACTTTAAAATACTTAGTTCCCATTAAAACATCATTTTTACTATAATAATCAAATTTAAGTGCTTTTCCTGTAATTACTGCATCTGTAGTATTTTTAATTTTTCCATTAATATATCCATTAAGTGTTGTTGCTTTAAACTCACTAACTGTAACTTTTGGATTTTCTATTTCTACTTCATAATTTTTTGGTATATATGTTGATTTAATTGACATATATGAACCTACATCTACAATTATATATAATGCTAGAAATGCTAAAAAATATTTAAAAAAAGTTTTCATTCTTTTCATACTAAAAATTCCTTCCTACTTTGCTAAACAATTTTTACTATTTTTTCAAATACATCTTTAGTATTTTCTCTTTTTTAAGTACAATTAAATTTTTCTGAATACTCCTCCAACTTTTCCAAGTATTTTACAATCTGGAACTATTATAGGATCCATTGTGCTATTTTCTGGTTGCAATCTAATATGGTCTTTTTCTTTATAGAATGTTTTAACTGTAGCTTCATCTCCAATTAACGCAACTACTATTGTACCATTTTCTGCTGTATTTTGTTTCTTTACTAATATATAATCTCCATCAAATATTCCTGCTTCAATCATACTTTCTCCTCTGACTGTAAGCATAAAACATTCTGAATTGCCAACAAAGTCTAATGGAATTGGAAATGTATCTGTTATATTTTCTATTGCAAGAATTGGTTGACCTGCTGTTATCTTTCCTATAACTGGTACATTAACCATTTCTTTATTTGAATAAAATTGTTTTGTACTTGATATTCCATCTTTATCTGTAACTACTTCATCACCTTTAGAGTTTTTCAAAAGTCTTAAAGTTCTACCTTTTTTACTTTCTTTTTTTATAAATCCTCTTTCTTCAAGAGTTTTTAAATAGCCTTGAACTGTTGCTGTTGAACTTAATCCTACTACTTTACATATTTCTCTAACAGATGGAGCATAACCTTTTAAAAGTATTTCTTTTTCTATGTATTTTAAAATAGCTCTTTCTCTTTTATTTAAACCATTTTCGTCTCTTTTTGACTTGTTCATTTTTTATCCTCCTTAATAAATCTCATTTTTTTCCAATAACACTATATCATAAAAAAAAAGTTTTGTCAAACAAAAGTTTGAAAAATTTTTGTTCGACAAACTATTTTTTGTAATTATTGTAATTTTATATACTTGCAATCGCTTTGTTTTGCTAAATTTATTCTATTATTTAATATGTAATAAGAGCAATAAAATGGTAATATTAATTGTGCTATAACCATAATTATTGTATATAATAATCCACCTCCTGTAAATTTATATATTACCTCTAAAGGAGTTCCTGGAAAGTTATTTGATATAAACATTAAATTTCCATCAAATGCCTTATTTATTATGAGTGCAATAAAGCATATCGTTCCCATAATACTTGCAAAATATTTTATGTCTGATTTTTCTATTTTTACATAATTCGTTATATTTACTAAAATTCCTAAATACACCATTGCACCGTGATATAAAAAACTATGAATACTTAAAAAATGAAACATAGGATAAATAGGTAAAGATGTTGATGGATATATCATAAATACAATTCCACCTATTATTGCTCCAGTAGCTATAAAAACATCTCCTGCTCGTTTGAATACTCCTTTTGCAAACGAACTTAACAATCCTGCATACAAAAGTATGCTACAATAATAAAGTGGTATATAAGTGTTAATTGCTTTAAAAGAGTTTTGTTTAACATTAAAAATTATCTTTACAATTTCTAATACCCACGCAACTATTGTTACATTTTTAATAATTTTTCGTATATCTTCTCTACTCTTATTTTTTGTATATTTCAAAGCAAGCCAAATTCCTATAATTGTAATTATTAATAAAGTAAAATGTCCTATTGAAAATATACCACAAGCTTTATATGTTCCTTGACTTGAAAACATTTTTTTCTTCTTTCTATTTTTATATAATTTTTATTATTATAACAAATTTGCAAAAAAATGTCGATATTTGTTGCAAAAAATACCCTATAGTCTTAATGACTATAAGGTATTTTTTTGTAATTATAGCAATTCGTATTTTGTGTTATCTTTTACAATGTCTAAATCTAATATGCATTTGTGGTATTTTTTAGGGTTTGATAAAACATCATAAGTTATGTTTTCAAAGATGTAGTTTACTGTATTGCTGAGTTCTCTTGCTCCTGTATCAAGACTAAGAGATTCTTCTGCAATTAGCTCAAACAGTTTACCATCATATGAAAGAGTTATCCCCTGCTTTCGTAGTTCTGCCTGATATCTTCTAAATATTGATAGTTTAGATTTTTTTAATATAAATACCAAAACTTCCTTAGAAAGTTCGTCCATCTCTATTATTATATCTATTCTACCAACAAATTCTTCAGGAATTCCGTACTCAACTAAATCCTTTTTCAGATATCTTGACTTTTGCTTTTCTTTCTTTTCAGTATTATCTACTGAAAAACCTAACGGATTAGTATTTAATCTTTTTTGTCTGATTTTTTCTAATCCTGAAAAAGCTCCTAAGAAAATAAATATTATGTTCTTAGTATCAAAATCATATAATTCAGCTCCAAATGGATCTAGTTCAATTTTGATTTTGGTTCCCTCAATAATTTTTAATAAACTTTTGAGTACCTCTACACCTGCAACATCATGTTGTTCATGTCCTACTTTTTTGTCTATTTCATCAAATACTATGATTCCTTGCTGAGCTTTTTCTATATTGTAGTCACAATTTTCTAGCAAATTATAAATAGCATCCATTGCATCAGCACCATAGTAACCTTCTTGAGTATATTTAGTAGCATCTTCAATAGTATATGGAATATTGAGTTTTTCAGCGATTTGCTTAATTGTTTCTGTCTTTCCAGTTCCACTCTTGCCAATAATCAAAATATTACTTTTTAATGTTTTGAATTTTTTTGCTTTGTATATAGAAGTAATAATTTTCCTTACTTGATTATCTTGGCCAATAATGGACTGTAAGACATACTTTTCAAGCTCTTTAATATCTGGAATCTCAATTTCTTTGCTTTTTTTAATTCCATTTTCAGCTTTTTTCGTTGAGCCAGAACCGAAACTGCCTTCAGATTTAGGCTTTTTCTTAGTTTTCGCCCCCCCATTTTTGCTCGCTACTGTTTTCTTGTTTTCCGTATCTTCTGCATCATAGATTTGCCGTTTTTGGCTAAAGTTCATATTTGCCATAATTACGCCTCCTTTTAGTATCTTACAAGATACTTGAAATTATTAGTCAAATTTTGTCGATAATGTTTTTTCAAGTCCATAAGCATCTACTCTAAAGAAGTATTGTCTTCCTAAAATTCCTATATGTTTTGCCTCTACTTCTTTAGCTGCTCTTTCTGCAATCATTTTCTTTGAGTCATTAGTTCCATGATTAAATAAAATCAATTTTAAATCTGTAAATTGTTTTAAAAAATCAATGATAACATCTGCTTTTGCGTGAGCTGAATATTCTGTTGTGTATTCCACCTGTGCCCTCTTCTTAGACATCACTCCTCTGATTTCTATTATTCCACCATCTTCAGCATTTTTAAGCTTGTAACCTAAAGTTCCTTCTGCTGTATAACCAGTAAAATGTATCAAAATATTTTTTCTAGTTATATATTCTGGTATATAACTTTGAGCTGGGCCATAAGTTCCCATTCCAGAGGTTGTTACAATTATCTTTGGGGTAGTATCTGTCATAACTTCCCTTCTGCTCACACTATTATCAATAAAAATCAAATTTTCCGGTAAAAAGTCAAGCATTTGCTTCTTGATTCCTAATTCATCATTGATATACATACCTGTATACTTTATAGCCAGTTTGCCATCAAAATAAATTGGAATCCGTTTGTCAAGTATTTCTTCATCTTGCATTTTCTTTAATTTGTACAAAATTTCTTGAGCTCTTCCTAATGAAAATACTAATACAAGTGCTGTTCCTTGATTGTCTATACAGCTTTTAATGTTTTTCTTAAAGCATTTATGCATTTCACTTGAATCCATATAGCCATAAGTTGACTCTTGAATTATCGTTATCGGTAACTCTGTAACCCACTTAGGAATCTTTGGTACATTAAAGAAAATGTTCTTGTTGTTATAGTCACCAGTAAAAAGTAAATTAATATCGTCACATCCTGGATAACTAATCTGTACAAGAATAACTGCTGCTCCAATAAGATGACCATTTTTGAAAAATGTAACTTTTATATTTCCACAGGTGAAAATGTTTCTTTGTATTTGCAAGGTTTCATAAGACTCAATGTTTTATCTACATCACTTTGTCCATATAGACATTTTTCATTTTTTCTTTTTGAAAACGAGCTTAATACTTTGAAACAATCTCCAATGGCATGCGGAAAAAGTTTGCAAGTTGGTTCTGTTGCATATATGTTATTGTTGTATCCTTTTTTTACCATAAATGGTAGCCTTCCAATATGATCTACGTGAACATGAGTCACTAAAGTAAAATCAATATTTTCAGCGCCAAAAGGAAGTTTTTTGTTCAACTCCTCACATTCTCTTTCTTGGAATAACCCGCAGTCTACAACAAACCGTATTGTCGTTCCATCTGGAAATTTGACTATAACTAGATTACATGAACCTGTTACTCCATCATTCCAAGCCATTATATCAACATAAGGCCGACAAAAATTTCTCATTAATAATCCCTCCTACATTAAATTAATTAGATTCAATGTTGATAAATTTACATTGTGCCTTAAGTTTATCATCATCCCTTGATTATGTCAATTGAAAAATCTTATTTTTTTTACATTTTTTTATATTTAATTACAAAAAATTAGTTTTGCATAAATATTTGTTGGCCTTTTATTAAATTATAATTTATTAATTCACTACTATCTAAATTTTCTTTATTCATATCTATTCCTGTAATTTGGCTATTTTCATAAGTCGTATAGTAATAAATTCCTTTATCCATATTACAACAAGAACTATATATCGTTATTTCATATTTTTCCTCACCCATATGAACACATCCTCTTTGCTGATATACAGATTCAAGTATATGAAAAAATTGACTTATGCTTTCTGATTCTGAACTGCCAGAAATTGAGTTCATTTTAGTAAATGTTGCTTTTACAAATCTAGATGCTGAAGATAAATCACCTGGCAAACCTAATGCTCCCATTCCTCTACTATAAGTTTCCAAATTCAATTTATCTGAAAAATTATTTTTTGGTGGTTCTACTGATAAATTCATATAATTATTTAAATTAAATAAATGAATATCAAAAGTTGGATTATTTGTAAGAATACCAACTGGATTATCATATATTTTTAAGCCTTCTTTAACACTTTCAACAGTAATAGATTTTTCTTTGTCTGCAATTATCCAATGAAGTGGTGATGCAGGAAGTTTACTGCTAAAATTTATTTTTGCTATATTAATATTTTCTAGTAGCTTTTTTGTTTCTTCAATATTAGAGCATTGTGATAAAATATAAGGTATAAATTCAAAAGGTGCTATATTATTTTTTTCATCATCTATTTCTTTATAATTTGCATTTTCTGGAAAGTTTAATCCTGCCATCCCTAATCCTTTTTCATTTATAGCATCATAATAAAGCGGATAATTATTTTCAACATAAGCCATACCAATAATTGCATAATGACTATTAATATCATCTACTTTATTAAATTTAAATGAATAATTTCGAGGAGTTATAGTAATAGTCTCCTTATATGAATATTCTAAATCCAAATTTCTTCCAAAATAATGGTCTTTTGTATTATAAGTTGCAGCTGTACACATATTTTATCTTCCTTTCTATTTTTTTATTTAGTATATCATATAATAAAAATTATAGTAAATTTTTTTATTTTTTATAGACATTTTATTTCTGTTTTGGTATAAATAAGAAAATAAATTAATAGAAAGGAATTTTAAAATGGAAAATTTAGAAGGAAATAAAAATGTTTGTGCACATTGTGGAGCTGAAATAATCCCAAATACTAAATTTTGTAATAGTTGTGGAGCTCCAATTCAATCTGCTGTTTCTCAAGAAACAGTAAATCAACCAACATACAACACAGCAAATAATACTAATAACAATTATAATCCTATGAATAATATTCCTCCAGAATATAAACCTATTACTATGTGGGGATATTTTGGATATGAACTTTTATTTTCAATCCCTTGCGTAGGATTTATAGTTTTACTTATATTCTCATTTGGTGGAACACAAAATTTAAATCTTCGTAACTTTGCACGTTCATATTTTTGCTTGATGATTGTAACTTTTGTAGTAGTTTTTATATTTACTCTTATTTTTGGTAGTATAGGAGCATTTACAAGTGCTTTATATAATATTTAATACAAATTAGGTGACTAAAAGTGATTTTAAAAAATAAATTAAAAAATGACTTAATTAATATTAGTTTTGCATTACCAATATTATTAATATATATATTGGTAATGCAAATAAATTTTGGAACAGTTTGTCCTTTATTAGCTTTTTTCAAAATTCCTTGTCCTGCTTGTGGTTTAACAAGAGCTAGTTTATGTTTATTTGCAGGCAATTTTAAAGAATCTTTTGCTTATAATCCAACTGCTATTCTTTGGATAATTAGTATTATATTATTTTTATATGATAGATATATTAAACCGTTAAAAATAAAACCTTTTCCATATATATTTATTTTTACAAGTATAGTTACTATAGTTGTTTATTTTTTTCGCATATATTTTTCATTCTTCCACTAAAGCTAAATTCTCTTTTCCAACAATTTCTTCAAATTCTTTTATAGTATCTTCTGTTGAAAAAATTGCTCCTGAAGGTACTTTTTCTTCTCCTTTTATTACATAAATTGCTAAGTTATTTTTATCTCCAGTAAAAAATCTAATTGCTCCTTTTAGATTTTCTTTTTGATTATCAGATAAATTATTCAAATTAATTTCTAAGTGTTTTTTAGTTTGTCCTTTAAGCTCTGAAATATTTTCAGCAATAATAGATATATCTGTATCATCTTTAATGCTTATTCTTCCATTAATCATAATAATATTTTCTTCAACTAATAAATTACTAAACCTATTGTAACAACTTTCAAAAACAATTACTTCCATACTTCCATATAAATCTTCAACAGTTACAAATGCCATAATTTTGTTGCTTTTAGTAAATTTCTTTTTTATCTTTGTAATAATTCCTGCAAATTTTACAGCTTTTCCGTCTTCTAAGTTACAGTTACCTTCATTTTCAAGCATCTCTAATGTTTCTTCTACTTGAATGGTATTTATATCAGTTGTTTCTTCTAATTGTTTTCTATATTTCTCAAGTGGATGACCAGAAATGTAGATACCTAACATTTCTTTTTCCATTGATAACATCTCTTTTTCAGAATATTCTTGTAATTCATTAAATGTATATTTCATTTTTTGAATATCTTCTTCTGTATTTTCTATGTCAAACATGGTAATTTGATTAGAATAGTCTTTTTTCTTTGAATCTGCAATAGTATCTATAATTTGTTCAAAAGAAGCCATAAGAGTGCTTCTAGTTTTTCCTAAATTATCAAAAGCACCTGATTTTATTAGACTTTCTATGCATTTTTTATTAACTGACTCACCATATATTCTTTCTGCAAAGTCTGTAAAATCTTTAAAATCGCCATTTTTTTCTCTTTCTTTTACAATACTGTCTATTGCAGATATTCCAACATTTTTAATACTGCCTAAACCAAATCTTATATCTTTTCCTTTTGCAGTAAACTCTGTTTGACTCTTATTTATGTCTGGTTTTAATATATTTAAATTTAATCTTCTACATTCATTAATGTAAATTGGTATTTTATTTAAATTTCCTAAAAAACTATTAAGCATAGCTGCCATAAATTCAGCTGGATAATATGCTTTTAAATAAGCTGTTTGATAAGATAATACTGCATAGCAAGCAGCGTGCGATTTGTTAAAAGCATATTTTGCAAACTCTGACATTTCATCAAAAATTTTATTAGCCGAAACTTCATCTATTCCATTTCTTACACAACCTGGGATTTCTACATTTCCATTTTCATCTAGTTTTCCATGAACAAAATTTTCTCTTTCTTTTGCCATTACCTCAAGCTTTTTCTTTCCCATTGCTCTTCTAACTAAATCAGCTCTTCCTAAAGAATAACCTGCTAAATCTCTTACTATCTGCATAACTTGTTCTTGATAAACCATACATCCATAAGTAACCTCTAATATTGGCTTTAATGAAGGATGTGTATAAACTGCATTTGCTGGGTCTTTTTTATTTGCTATATACCTTGGTATTTGATCCATAGGACCTGGCCTATATAAAGAAACTCCTGCTATAATGTCCTCTAAACAGTCTGGTTTTAATTCCTTCATAAAGTTTGTCATACCTTGACTTTCAAACTGAAATATTCCAATAGAATCTCCATCTTGCCATAATTTATAAACTTTTGGATCATTCATATCTTCATCAAATTTTACTTCTATGCCTTGATTTTCTTTGACTAATTCTTTTGCATTTCTAATAACTGTAAGAGTTCTTAATCCTAAAAAGTCCATTTTTAAAAGACCAAGTTCTTCTAATGTAGTCATAATATATTGAGTAGAAACTACACCTTCTCTTGCATAAAGTGGTACGTAATTAACAACTGGTTCTCTTGCAATAATTATTCCACAAGCATGAGTAGAAGCCTGTCTTGGCATACCTTCTAATGCCATTGCTATATCTAATAATTTTTTTATTTGCTCATTATTATTATATAAATCACTTAACTCTTTGTTAATTTCTAAAGCTTTTGAAATTGTCATATGTACTTCATTTGGAATCATTTTTGTTAAATTATTTGCTTCTGAATATGGAAAATCTAATACTCTAGCAACATCTCTTATAACCATTTTAGCAGCCATAGTACCAAATGTTATAATCTGTGAAACATGGTCAGGACCATATTTTTTTGATACATAATCAATTACTTGTTGTCTTTTTTCGAAATCAAAATCTATATCAAAATCAGGCATACTAATTCTTTCTGGATTTAAAAATCTTTCAAAAATAAGACCATATTTAATTGGGTCTATGTCAGTTATTTCAATTGCATAAGCAACTATTGAGCCTGCTCCAGAACCTCTTCCTGGTCCAACAGGTATTCCTTCTTTTTTTGCATGATTTACATAGTCCCTAACAATTAAAAAGTAGTCAACATATCCCATTTTATTAATAACATCAAGTTCATAATTTTCTCTATCTATAATTTCTTTTGATGGATTTTCTCCATATCTTTTTATTATTCCTTCATCTGCTTTTTCTTTCAAAAGGTCAAAATGAGTTTTATACTTTTTATCAACATCATAGTTTGGAAGTATAGTATGTCCAAATTCAAACTCTACATTGCATTTTTCTGCTACTTTTACAGTATTTTCAATAGCTTCTGGAATCTCTTTAAAATAATCAATCATCTCTTCTGGAGATTTTATATAAAGTTCATCAGTATCAAACTTCATTCTGTCATCATCAGACATTCTTTTTCCAGTTTGTATGCATAACAAAACTTCGTGATTGTATGCATCTTCTTTTTTTAGATAATGAGAATCATTTGTAGCTAAGAGCGGAATCTCTAACTCTCTTGCAATCTGTATAAGCTTTTGATTTACTAATGCTTGTTCTTTGATTCCATTATTTTGAACTTCTAGATAATAATCATCTCCAAATAAATTTTTGTACCAAAGGGCTGCTTTTTTTGCACCTTCAATATCTCCTCTATTTATGTAAGAAGGAATTTCTCCTGCTAAACAAGCAGAAGAACAAACTAATCCTTCATGGTATTTCTCAAGTATTTCTTTATCTATTCTTGGCTTGTAATAAAAGCCATCTGTAAAGCCTAAAGATACTAATTTTGTTAAATTTTTGTACCCATTATTATCTTTAGCAAGTAATATTAAATGATTATATTTATTGTCAATAGATGGGTCTTTATCTGTTAACTTTCTTGGAGCAACATAGACCTCACAACCTATAATGGGCTTAACTCCATTTGCCTTGCATTCCTTATAAAAGTCAATTACACCAAACATAACGCCATGGTCTGTAATAGCCATAGCGTCCATGCCTAGTTCTTTGGCTCTAACTGGTAAATCTTTTATTCTATTTGCTCCATCTAGTAAACTAAATTCACTATGAACATGTAAGTGTACAAATTTTCCTTCTAACATAATCTATCTATGCTTAAATAACTATTAAGCTTTCCTCCCGTTGCGACTCATTATATCATTTAAGCTTATGCTTTTCAATATTCTTTTTATTTATTTTCAGTCATCCAGTTTTTGCATTTATCTTTTTACTTGACGAATTAAAAAGAAAAAAATATGAATATCTGGAAATTATGTAAAATGTCTGGTATTCCATGTTCTACTATTTCTACTTTTATGAGTCGTAAAACAGAATTAATAAAATTAGATACTTTACTACATATTTGCGAAGGATTTAATATTACTTTAGGAGAATTTTTTACAGATTCTATATTTGATAATGCAGAGCAAGATTAATTTGTATTTTTTTGAAAATAAAAAAACAATTTATTTTAGTAACCATTTTAAAATATTTTTCATAGTTTACTTTAGGTGAAATTAATGTTTAAATTTTTTAAAGAACTTTATGAAGATGCAAAAAATATTTTAGAAAAAGATCCAGCATGTAAGTCTATAATAGAGGCTATAATTTTGTATCCCGGATTTCATATTTTAGTAAATCATAGATTATGTCACTATTTATATAAACATAAATTATATTTTTTAGCCAGATTATTTTCGCAAATAGGACGACATTTTACTGGAATTGAAATACACCCCGGAGCTGAAATTGGAAGAAAACTTTTTATAGACCATGGTATGGGAATTGTTATTGGAGAAACTGCAAGAATTGGAAATGATTGTACAATTTATCATAATGTAACATTAGGAGGAACTGGTAAAGATAAACTTAAAAGACATCCAGATATAGGAAATAATGTACTCATTGGAACAGGTGCACAAATTTTAGGTCCAATAAAAATTGGTAATAATGTAAAAGTAGGTGCTAATGCTACAATTTTAAAAAGTATTCCCGAAAATAGTACAGTTGTAAAATTTGGAGAAATACAAAAAGCCAACTAAAAGGAATGTCTCCTGTTTAATACAGAAAACATTCCAACTTAGTATTCTAATTTCTTGTTCACTTCATTATTAACTTTTATAATACCTAAAAATATATTTTACTGATGATCATTTTTCTTAAATGTGTGTTCTGGTTCTGGTGGTTCTGTTCTTTCTATATCACTTGCCATTTCATCAACTTGCTCCTTAGTTACATTATCAAAATCAGAATATTTTTTCATAACTTCACTCCTTAGAGTTTCTGGATCAATATTATGTTCTTCAGCAGATTCATTTATTATATCATTTGTCAAGCTAAATTCATTTTTATCTGTTTCTAATGTATCCATCAAGCGTTCTTGCTTTACTCTATATCCATTATAAGTTTTACTTGGAATATTTTCGGCTACAATTTGATCTTGATAAATAGCTCCTCTACCATAAAATGTAGTCATAGAACTTCTGCCATCATTACATAATCCTACAATTTGGTCATTATCGACTTCACTTGATTTTGACTTAACTCTAAAACCTACTACAAGACTTGCCTCTTTTGATGTTCCATTTTCTTGTGTTAAAGATATATTTTGAGCTGATTTTATTAGTTCAACTTTATCTTGACCAATTTCTTCTGCATAGCCTTTTGAGTCAATTCCCATTAATTTATAATTTCCATTTGTAGTTTTTATTATTTGATATGATACATAGTCACCACCTAAAACATCTCTCATATTATAATGGATACTAACTTTTTCAGTTGCATCAATAGATTCTCCATTTAAAATTTTGTCATCTACTTTTAATTTTTTATTTGCATCAATTGTTGCAGAAGAAACAATATCTTCTCTTGATATTCCTAACGAATCGGCTGTTTGATCTATTTCTTTATCTATGCTTTTTAATTCAGATAGTGAAACTTTTTCTTCATTTTTATCAAGTGCTTGTAATTCTAAAAGTTCATTTTCCATTTCTTCAGTATCAGTTCCAAGTAATTTATATGCTTCAATTTTTTCTGGGTCTATATCAATTTTTTCTAAATCTTTATTGTAATATTCGTGTTTTTCTTCCTTAGTTGTATTGTCCATTATTTTTATATCATATACAACTTGATTATCAGATGTTACATTATATGAAATATCCATTATCTCAATTTTACCACTCAAAATTTCTTGACTTCTATCTTTAAATATATTTTGAGAAATTGTAACATATTTACTTTCAAGAGTCGCAATTTGCTCTTTTGTAGTTAATTGTTTAAAATCTATATTATTATCCATAAATTAGTTTTGCTCCTTCTTTTACTAGAAAAATTATAACATAGCAAAAATATTTTTGCAAATAACTAAAGAAAATAAGTGAATTGAAATATTTATAATATTTCTCTATTTTTCCCAATCTAAAATAGGATATCCATCATTATTATTGTTAGTATCTTCTACAAATGGACTGCCTAACTGTTGTAATAGCTTATCTTTTTCCTCTATAGGTTTCGGTAATTGTTCTTCTTTTCTTTCTGAAGAACTCTCAACTGAACCTGCTCCATTATACTCATCAATCGGCAAATAAAAATTTTCTGAAATCCCATAAGAATCAGAAACTAGATACATACAACCGCAAACAGCACCGACTCCTATCTTTCGGACGAGTATCTGTTTCACTAATCGAAAAATTACCAGTTGTGTAGCAATGGAATATCTTAGTATCACCTCGAGTAAGACTCAAAATCCCACCAAGTTCAAAGCAACTAGTATTTTCTGTACCACCATGATCCAAACTCAAAGAACCTCTATTATAACAATACAAAATGTTTCCACCAATTGAACCACCACAAATACCACCCACTCCAGGGTCCTGCAATATTGATATCATTTCAATCTTCAACTTATTATAACTCAACATTATATTTCCTCCCTCGTTGCGTCCACAGACACCTCCGATTTTAGGCGTAGTTCCATCATTTTCCCCAGTTGTAGTT